>JBKPDA010000246.1:0-3958 GCA_046727635.1 Actinomycetota bacterium
GCGTCGATTGCACGCAGCAGCTCCGAGAAGCTCGTCCGCGTCTCCTTCGGCAGGTCGCGTCCGTACGAGTTCACGTTCTGGCCGAGCAGCGTCACCTCGCGCACGCCGTCGGCGGCCAGCCGCGCGATCTCGTCCACCAGCTCGCCCGGGTGGCGGCTCACCTCGCGCCCGCGCGTGGACGGGACGATGCAGTAGGCGCACTTGCAGTTGCAGCCCACAGAGATCTGCACCCATGCCTGGAACTCGCGCTCGCGCTTCATCGGCAGGTGGCCTGAGAAGGACTCGAACTCGAAGAAGCCCTGCGCGGTGATGCTGTCGCTCGTCAGGAACTCGGCGAGCTTCGGGATCTGCCCGGGGCCGAACGCCACGTCCACGAACGGGAATTGCTCGAACACCTCGTCCTTCACCGACTGCGCCCAGCAGCCGCCGACGCCCACGATCCGCTCTGGATCCTCCGACTTCAGCCGCTTCGCCTCGCCCAGATGGCCGAGGAACCGGCTGTCGGCCGTCTCGCGGATGCTGCAGGTGTTGAACAGGATCACGTCGGCTTCCTCGCGCGAGCCGGCCTCGCTGTAGCCGAGCGACTCGAGCATGCCCTTCATGCGCTCGGAGTCGTGCTCGTTCATCTGACAACCGAAGGTGGTGACGTGGTAGGTCTTCACGGCGTCCCCAAGATAGCCATCGCCGGCGGCCGACTTCGCCGTCACTTCGCGTAATCCACGGCGCGGCTCTCCCTGATCACGGTCACCTTGATCTGGCCGGGGTACTCGAGCTCCTTCTCCACGTCGCGAGCGATCTGGTGTGAGAGCAGCGCCGCCGCGTCGTCGTCGATGTCCTCGGGGCTCACGATCACACGCACCTCGCGACCGGCCTGCATCGCATGCACCTTCTCCACCCCTGGATGTCGCATCGCGATCTCCTCGAGGTTGCGCAGCCGCGTGACGTACTGCTCTAGCGACTCGCCGCGCGCGCCCGGACGGGCCCCCGAAAGGGAATCGGCGACTTGGACGATCACCGCCTCGACGGTCTGCATCTCCACCTCGTTGTGGTGGGCCTCCATCGCGTGCGCCACCGCCTCGGACTCCTTGTACTTGCGCGCGATCTCGCCGCCGACGAGCGCGTGCGGCCCCTCCACCTCGTGCGTCACCGCCTTGCCGATGTCGTGCAGGAGCGCCGCGCGCCGGGCGGTTTTGGCGCTCGCCCCGAGCTCGGTGGCGATCAGCGCCCCCAGGTGCGCGCACTCGATCGAATGTGCGAGCACGTTCTGCCCGTAGCTGGTCCGGTAGCGCAGGCGGCCGAGGAGCTTGGTCAGCTCCGGATGGAGGGCTCCCACGCCGGCCTCGAACACGGCCTGCTCGCCCACCTCCATGATGTGCTGGTCGATGTCCGACTTGGCCTGGTAGTAGGCCTCCTCGATGCGGGCCGGGTGGATGCGACCGTCCTGCAGCAGCTTCTCCAGCGTGAGCCGCGCGATCTCGCGGCGCACGCCGTCGAAGCCCGACAGGATCACCGCGCCGGGCGTGTCGTCGATGATGAAGTCGATCCCCGTCAGCGTCTCGAGCGCGCGTATGTTGCGGCCCTCGCGGCCGATGATGCGGCCCTTCAGATCGTCCGACTGAAGCGAGACCACCGACACCGTGGTCTCCACCGCATGGCCCGCCGCCATGCGCTGCATGCAAGTGGCCAGGATGTTGCGAGCCCGGCGTCCGGCCTCGCGCTTGGCCTCCTCCTCCACCTGGCGGATGAGCCGGGCGCTGTCGTGTCGCAGCGCGTCCTCGAGCTCCTTCAGCAGGATCTGCCGTGCCTGTCCAGCGCTCAGGCCGGCCACCCGCTCCAGCTCGCGCAGGTGCTCCTGCTTCGACGCCTTCAGCTTCTCGGCGTCCCTATCGAGGTTGCGCGCACGGTCGTCGAGCGACTGCTCCTTGCGCGTGACCTCCGCTAGACGCAGGTCGAGCGCCTCCTGCTTGCTGAGCAGGCGCTCCTCGATGCGCGCGATCTCCGCCCTTCTCGCGCGGAGCTCGTTCTCCGTCTCACCACCCCCCACCTCTTCCTCCACCGGGCTGCTCCCCGGGCCGTCGATCCTCGGACCGACGGGCGCCAACCGTTCGCCGCGGGTGCGCATGCTGAGTACCACCACCCCCGCGGCTACGACTGCCGCCACAACCGCCGCCAGCACGATTTCCATTTCTCGGTGTCTCCATTCCGGCGCCTCATCGGCGTCGGCTCAAGTCAATGGTCGAGCGGTGCGTCTCGGCTCCGCAAGACACCAAGCGTGCTTTCAGCGGGATGCGCGCCTGCGGCGCGCTTCACGATCCGACTATGGACGCGCTCTGCAACTCCTTTCGAGCTCGTCCGCTGGTCGTGTTGAAAGGCAGGAAGTCAAGTCTCAAAGGGTTCGGATTACCCGCGTCAAAAAAGCGTCAGTTTGCTGGCTCTTTGTCTCACGGCGACCGATCCGGCCGCTTGGCGAAAGGGTAGACCTACGGCGTAAGAGGCGCAAGGGCGGCGCCCTTACTGGGGAATCTGCTGCTGAGCTCTGGCCCGCAAGACGCCCAACAGCCGCTGCTCCTCAGCGGGCGGGAACAGCCGCCCACTCGAGACCGTCGCCAGTTCTATGTCCGCCTGGCCGCGCTGGAACGAGAACACGTCCAAGAAGTAGGTCTTGCGCCCAAACCAGGTGCGTGAGCGGATCTTCATGCGCTGCTTCCAAACGCCGGGCGCGGGGTCGGGCAACTGGATGATGGAGAAGTTGAAGTCGCCTGTGGTGGGACGCACTATCCCGTACTTTCGCTCGCACTTGAGGCCGCGCTCGCTTCGAAATGCGGCCAAGTCGTGTTCGGCCAGGGCTGTCGTCTGCTGGACGGTGACGACGGAAGTGACCGAGACGATGCTCGAGGAGTCTGGTACGTCGCCGGTCGGCTCGAAGTCATCCGAGTAGACCTCGGCGAGGGCCTGATTGCGTGGGACTGCGCCGGCGCAGCGCACATAGCGAGCCACCTGTTGGCGGTCTTCTCGGGAGAGCTTCTCGGGTCGCGAGCCCTCGTAGCCGGGCAGGTCGCCGCTGGTGAGCACCAGCACCTGTGCGAGCGCCTCGGCCTGATCGGTCGTCATTTGCGTATCGGCCTGCGCGCTCGCGCACACTGCCGCGGCGAGCACCACCCCTGCCACCAAGCGGAACCTCACATGACCACTATCGATGCAACCCTTCCGCTCGGCAAGCCCTCGCTGTCCCACTCACCGCAGCTCGGCGACCACCAACCGATAGCCAAGGTCCAGCTCGTCGAGCCCCACCAGATCTCGATGCCGCTCCGCCCAGGCACCGCTCTCGAGGTCGGCACGCAGTGCGGCGATGCCGCGCTCGACGTCGTCGGCGGGCATCCGCGAGAACACCGAGATCCCTTGCCTCACCACCGGGTCCAGGTACGCCTCGGGGCGACGCCAGAAGGCGGAGTAGAAGCCGTCGCGGCAATCGTGCGGGATCGGCACCGGCGTGACGCTCAGGCGCGGGCCCAGCAGCCCCCTTAGCTGCTCCTCCCATGCGCCTTGCCGCCTGAATGCCGGCGGAACTACGTCGATCGAACTCGGTAGGTACTCCGCGCTGAGCCAGAAGCGATCCCACAGCGCGGGGTTGAAGTTGAAGAGCACGACGCGGCGTCGAGCCACCCGAGCCATCTCGCGGAAGCCCGCCGCCCGATCTGGCCAGTGGTGATCGCTCAGCACCGTCATCGCAGCGTCCACGCTGTTGCCGGCGAGCGGAATCGCCTCGGCGCTCGCGCGTATCACCCGCGCGGCGTCCGCACGTCGCTGGGTGACCATGACCTCGGACGGCTCGAGGGCGACTACGTCGCGATCAGCCGGCTCGTACGAACCAGTCCCCGCACCGACGTTGAGCACGCTCCGCGCATCGCCCAACGCGGCCCAGATCGCGGCGGCGAGCCGCGGATCCGTCTGCCGCGTC
>JBKPDA010000247.1:0-14970 GCA_046727635.1 Actinomycetota bacterium
GTGAACCAGTTCAGCACGGCGTCGAAGCGACCCTCGAACGGCAGCTCGCGCATGTCGCCCTCGAGGTACTCCACCGAGACACCGGCCTCCGAGGCACGCGAGCGCGCGACGTCGAGGAAGTGGGCGCTGCGGTCGATGCCGGTGACGCGCAGCCCGCGCCCCGCAAGCCGGTTCGCGATCCGTCCGTGCCCGCAGGGCACATCCAGCACCTCGGCACCCTCCGGCGGATCGAGCAATTGCAGGATCCGCTCGACCTCGGAGTCGCTGCGCCCCTCGAGCAGCTCGTCGTAGAACGGCAGGTAGTCCTCGTCGAAGATCTCCGACCCGACGAGCTCTTCCTCGCTCACTACAAGTGGTCCACTACAAATAGTTCAGCGGATTCACCGGCGTGCCGTTGACGCGGACCTCGAAGTGGAGGTGCGGCCCGAAGCAGAGGCCCGTGCAGCCGGTCAGCCCGATGACCTGACCCTGTGACACCGACTGGCCCACGCTCACCATGATCCGCGACTGGTGGCCGTAGCACGTGGCCAGCGTGCCGGTGTGCTGGATGCAGGTGTAGTTGCCGTAGCCACCCTCCACGCCGGCGATCGAGACGCGGCCGGAATCCGCGGCGTGGATCGGGGTGCCGGTCGGCACGCCGATGTCGATGCCCGGGTGGCATGCCTCCCAGGGGCGGCGCTCGCAGAACGGCGAGGTGATGGGACCGTTCACCGGCCAGATGAACTTGCCCGAGCCCTGCTTGATCGGCCCGCCGCTGTTCAGCCCGCTCTGGAGCTGGTTCCGGATCTGGCCCTGCTGGGCCATCAGGCTGTTCAAGTCCTCCTGGGCCTTGTGCCGGCTCGAGCGCACTCGGGCGAGGATCACCTTCCGGCCGTTGCGCGCCTTCTGCAGCTGATCGCGGGTGCTCACGAGGTTGGCCTTCGAGGCCGCCACGGCGTTGCGCTGGGCGAGGATCGCGTTCGCGGCCGCCTGCGCCTTCGACTGAAGGGACACGAGCTGGTTGGCCTGCTGCGTCGCCTGTCCCTTCAGCAGCTTCACGGTGAACACCACCTGGCGGTCCTGCGTCGCGATCCGCTGGAGGAAATCGGCGCGCGTGAGCAGGTCGTCGAACCCGTGCGCCTCCAGGATGACCGTGACGATGTCGGGCTGGTCCGACTTGTAGTCGTCCACCAGCCGCGCCGCCAGCTGCTGCTTGGCCGCGGCCAGCTGCTGCCTGAGCCGCGCGAGCCGGTCGCGAGCCACCTGGAGCTGATCCTGGATCCGCGCCAGCTCGTCGCGCTTCTGCGACAGCGTCACCTGGATCCGGTTCTCGCGCTGCTGAAGCCCGCGGATGCTCCCCTGCAGACCGGTGATCCGGTCGTTGAAGGACGAGATCGTGCTCGTGAGCACGCCCTCGTGCTGCCGCTTCTGCTGGACCTTGTTCTGCTGCCGCTGGATACGGGTGCCCAGGTCGGCCGACAACCCCGTCATGGGGAGCAGCACGAAGGCCGCGAGGGCCAGGGCTATGGAAACCCAGAAGGCTCGTCTCATCCCGTTGCTCCGTCCCGGTGCTTACGGGGTTAGCTGACGGGCTCGCGCGACCAACGCTATGCCGTGACCCTGACGGCAATTCGCCCCGTTATCTCCGGTGGGTCCCCCGTTTGCCCCGTTATGCAGGGCAATTCAGCTTTGGGACGCGGCCACTCTACCAAAGGGATCTGAGCCCGCAAGACGGGTGAGGCCGTTCTCCTGCTCGCTGCAAGAAGTCGTGCAGAGGGCCGCTCGGCTTAGGCCAGGCGTGCCTCCGCACGAGTCGGCTGGAACAGCTCGACCGGGTTGCCGGAGGGGTCGTCGACCATGATCTGCTTGCTCCCCACGCCGGTCACGATCTCGTTGCGGAAGTGGACTCCCTGCTCGCGTAGCTCGCGGACGGTGTTCTCCAGATCCGAGACCTCGAGCATGAAGCGGTTCCATCCGCCCGGCTCCTGCTTGGTTCCATCGGGCATCGGCCGGGAGCCACCACCGCGGTGGTCTGGCCCGATGGGCGAGACGACCACCAAGCGCAGGTCGCCGCGCGTCAACATCGCGAAGGCCGGGTCCGGGTGCATCTGCTCCTCGAAGCCCAGGTGCTCGCAATAGAACTCAATCGCAGCGTCGACGTCGTCGACGATGTAGCGGACGCTCACTGTGCTCATCACTTGCTCCTCTCGTGGTATCCGGGGCGACGTTCGAACAGCTCGACGAGGTTGCCCGAGGGGTCCTCGAGCAGGATCTGCCTCGTCCCCACGCCGGTCACGATCTCGTTGCGGAAGCTCGCCCCTCCGTTGCGCAGCCCCTCGACCGTCGCCTCCAGGTCGGCGACCTCGAGCGACATCCGGTTCCAGCCTCCGGGCTCGGGGAGCGTGCCGTCGGGGAGCGCGTGGGGCTCGCCGGGAACGCTCAACAGCAGGCGAAGGTCGCCGCGGTAGAGCATGGCGAACAACGGCGAAGGATGGAGCTCCTCCTCGAAGTCCAGCTGCCCGCAGTAGAACCCGATAGCCGCGTCGATGTCGTCCACGAAGTAGCGCACCGTGGCGGTCTGCGTCGCCGGCTGCTCCTCCCTCGCCTCGATTCGCCGCCGCAGCGCGGCGGCGAACTCGGGCCGTGGATGGATGGGCACGATCGGCAGCCGCAGCTCGTCGAGCGGGTCGTGCGTCATTGCTCCCCCTCCTCGTAGACGCGTCGCAAAGCGGCGCGCGCTCGTACCAGCAACGTCTCCGTGGCATGCAGGCTCCGGCCAAGGTGCTCGGCGACCTCCGCCACGGCCAAACCGTCCAGGTAACGAAGCGTCAGGGCGATCCGCTGGGGCAGCGACAGGCGCGCGAGCGCGGCGTATGCGGCGTCGGCATCGAGCCGCTCCTGCCAGGGATCGTCAACTCCCTGATGAGACTGCTCGACGGCCGCCAGGCCGCGCTCTTCTCGGGCGACCCGCCGCCAATGATCGACGAGCTTGTGGCGGGCCACTCCAACCAGCCACGCCACCGTTACCTCCGGCGGACTCCCACGTCGCGCAGCCGCCACGGCCGCCATGAAGGTCTCCGCGGTCAGGTCCTCTGCCACCGCGGCGCTTCCGCAGCGTGGCAGCAGATAGCCGTAGACCTGGGGCAGCGCACGGTCGTATATCGCCACCAACGGATCGCTGCCGGAAGATGCTTCCTCCCGAGTGCTCACATAACCCCATCGCTTGGGGAGCTCGAATTCCGAACGTCAGACGCCGGCCGCCACGCCGGCGGCGCGCGGCTCGAGATAACCGTGCTCGTCCGCGTCGAGGTGCTCGGCCAGCCGCGTGGCGAGCGCCATGATCGTCATCGACGGGTTCACTGACAGCGTCCGCGGCACCACCGATCCGTCGCCCACGAACAGGCGCTTCACGTCATGCGACTCGGCGTGCTCGTTCACCACCGAGCGTGCCGGGTCGCCGCCCATCCGGCAGCTGCCCTGGACGTGCGTGGAGACGATGCCCGTCCAGGCGATCTGCTTCGCCCCAGCCGCGCTCAACACATCGCTGGAGAAGCTGAGCGCCCTGTCCAGCCGCTCGAACTCCTGCGACTCGAAGTCGGCGGTGAAAACCTCGTCGCCGTCCTCGGTCACATCCACCGTGCCGTTGTTGTCGTCGTTGACCATCATCAGCACGCCGGTCCAGTAGCGGTAGCGGCGCACGGCGTCCACCAGCGGCTGGCCCCACATCGGCCCGTTCTCGTCGGAGAGGCTCACGCTGAAACCGATCGGGTCCTGCACGGTGGCGGCCTCCACGATGAAGCCGCCGGCCTCGTCCGTCTGGAATTGCAGGCAGTGCGAGCTGATCGGGTAGACCCTGTGCGCGTCCTGGACCTCGTCGAACAGGCCGTACACGAGCCGGCAGGGATGGAAGCCGAGGTTGCGTCCCACCAGGCGGCTGCTGGCCGACCCTCCCGCCAGCTCACGGATGCCCGACTTGATCAGGATCTGGGGCGTGTTGAGCGTTCCCGCCGCCACCACCACGGCGCCGGCATCCACGGTGTGCCGCTCGCCGCTCGCGTCCGAGTACTCCACGCCGGTGGCCTCCAGGCCGTCGCCGCAATCCTCGATCACGATCCGCTCAACCGGGCACTCCGCGCGCAGCTCCAGCTTCCCGCGCGCCCATGTGTGGTGGATGTAGGTGTTCTGCGTCGACTTGCCGGCGTTGGTCGGGCAGCCCTGTAGGCAGGAGCCGCACTTCATGCAGTTCTCGTCCGTGTAGGACTGCACAGGCTCGAGCTCCGCGCCGAGCGCGCGGAAGCCCTTCTGCAGGGTGTGGACCGTTTGTGTCCAGTCGCTGCGCTCGCGCACGCCAAGCGTCCGCTCGACTCGCTCGTAGTACGGCGCGAGGTCGGCCACTCCGATGCTGCTGGCGGCCGCCTCGTGCCACTTCTGGTGATCCATCTCGTGCGCGCGCAGCGCCACCTTGGTGTTGATCGTGGTGGTGCCACCTACGCAGCGGCCGCCGAACATCGCCACCACTCCGCCCTCGCCACCGTTGATCGGGGCGAAGCGCGGCGGGAACCAGATGTCGTGGTTGGCGTGGGCCTCCCAGCGGGTGAAGTCGGCCGCGGTCCTGTGCGGTCCTGCCTCGAGCAGCAGCACCTTGCGGCCGCGCTCTGCCAGCTCGCCGGCCACCACGCCGCCGCCGGCGCCCGAGCCCACCACCACCACGTCGAAGCGGTCGCTCACCCCGCCACCCCCAGGTAGGACCAGTCCTTCTTGATCCGGCTGGCCAGCGGGAAGTCGAAGTCGATCTCCTGGTACGCGCCGGGCCCCGGCGCGCCGGGCGCCACGAAGTCGCTGTAGAACGCCTCCGCCGCCAGCGCGCGGATGAGCTGAAACTCCGGCGTGAGCGCCACCGGACGGAGCGCCTCCGCGCCGCCCTCGGCAGGGGCCTCGAGCACGTCGATCGAGGCCAGCACACCCTCCTTCTGGGCGGGTGGCATCAGCGCCATCACGGCGTCGATGTAGACCGCCGGCTCCACGCGCGCCGAGCCTGGCACGATCAGCTCGCAGAGCGTGGCAAGCACCGTAGCCCGGTGCTCATCCAGGTTCCTCAACTCCACTCCCTCCGGCGCCATGGCCGCGGCCAACGGTAAAGAGCGACCGGCTGTCTGTCAAACAATTTTGGCGCCCTAAAGACGGCTTAAGGGCTGGCGGTCTTTCGACGCGCCGTAACTAGACTTGGAGCATGGCTTCTCGATCGCGTGCTGCATTCGGACGGGACCCCGGGCTTCAGTTCCGGATGCTCCTCACGCTCTTCCTTCTCGGGGCTCTCTACGTGGTGTTCGTCGGCGTGCTGTTTGCCGCCGGTGCCGGCGTGGGGATCATGGTGGTCGTCCTCGGCGCCCTGCTCGTCGGCCAGCTGTTCCTCTCGGACAAGATCGGGCTGGCGGCGATGGGCGCCAAGCAGGTCTCTCCCGAGCAGGCTCCCGGCCTGCACGCGATGATCGAACGCCTCTGCATCCAGGCCGACCTTCCGAAGCCGAAGATCGCGATCGCCGACACCGACGTGCCGAACGCATTCGCCATGGGGCGCTCGCCGAAGAGCGCGGTGGTGTGCTGCACCACGGGGATCATGAACATCCTCGAGCCGCATGAGCTCGAGGGCGTCATGGCCCATGAGCTGACGCACGTGAAGAACCGCGACGTGATGGTGATGACCCTCGCCAGCTTCTTCGCCTCCCTGGCCGCGATGATCACCCAGTTCGGCTTCTTCTTCGGCGGCGGTTTCGGTGGCAACGACGACGAGGACGGCGGCGTGCCCTTCATGGTCGTGCTGCTCGTCTCGTTCCTCGTCTACATCATCTCGTTCTTCCTGATGCTCGCGCTCTCGCGCTACCGCGAGTACGGCGCCGACCGCGGCGCGGCGATCATCACCGGGCGGCCGAGCGCACTCTCTTCGGCGCTGATGAAGCTGTCGACCGCGATGCAGCGGGTGCCCGATCAGGACCTGCGCGCGGTGGGCCGCATGAACGCGTTCTTCATCGTCCCCACGAGCGTCAAGCAGAGCCTGCATACGCTGTTCATGACGCACCCGCCGATGGAGAAGCGGATCGAGCGTCTGCAGCAGTACGAGGCGCAGCTCCAGGGCACGGCGGTCGCCGCCTAGTTCTTGGGCCTCCTCGACTCGATCCTCGGCCGCACCAAGGTCAAGCAGCCGGCACGCGACCGGCTGTTTGCCATGACCACGGCGCAGGTCACGCTCGAGACCTCGCTGGGCCTCAAGCACCGCGATGTGGCGGGAATCGTCTTCCAACCTCTGGCCACCGCCGACTTCGAGCAGATCGTGAAGGACACCGACGAGCTGCTACGCAGCCAGGCGCAGGACACCGGCACGCAGGTCGAGTCCAAGGACGACGAGTACGGCTACCGCTGGATCGTCCTCCACGACGACGACTTCGAGGACCTCGTGGTGGCGGTCAACGTGGTGTCCAGCAACCTCGAGGGCGGGGGCTACGGCGACCGTCTGCTCTGCGCCGTGTTCAGCTTCGAGGAGAACGGCCGCCCGCTCTACTTCATCTACAACTTCAAGCGCGGCTCCTACTACCCGTTCGTACCGACGGGAGACAAGGAGCGCAACAACGAGCGCGAGCTCCAGCTGAAGGCGCAGATCGGTCAGGAGCTGCCAGTGGAGCCCGAGCTCGAGCGCTGGTTCCCACTCTGGGAGATCCCGCTCTAGGGCGGTTTCCCGCCGGCCACTAAGGAATCGTGAGCGGCTGCCGACGTAGAAGTATGTGCGGCAGCTCGGCTCGAAGCTCTTCTCGGGCGGCCTCTCGGCGGGCGTTGTGCTCCTCTGGTGGCCACTCTTCTTCCCCACCGACACAGTCACCTCGTGGCTGGGTCGCGGCGTGGTCTGGACGCTCTCGTTCGAGCTGCTCCTGCTCGCGCTGACGCCCCTCGAGCTCGCCCTCTGGACCACCGAGCCCGGCGAGCGCCTCACGCGCAAGGTGCACGCCGCGCGCGGGCTCCTCGAGCACCCGAGCCCGCGGCACGAGATGGGCCGCCGCGCGGCGGTGGCCCTGGGAGCGCTCGCAGTGCCGGTGGCGCTGATCGCGGCGGGCCTGCACAAGCACATCCCGATTCACCGCACCTCGAGCACGAAGGTGACCCAGGTCACGCGCGTGGTCAGAGTGGTGAGGCCGGTGGAGGTGCGGCGCGTCGTGAAGCTCCGCACCGTGAGCCAGCCGGTGCCGGTGACTGCGAGGGCGGCGACACCGGCACCTGCGAAGCCGAAGGCGAAAACGACCAACCCCAAGCACCAGGCGAAAGCCACTCCGATCGCCCGAACGGTGAGTCCCGTGACCCAGACTCCGCCGCCGCAGACGGGCACCACCGGACCTGCTGCGTAGCTGGTGCGGGTGTGTTGTGTGTTGCCCATCCAGGCACACCCGCTCCGGGCCCCTCTTTTCACGGTCACCGCAAACGCCGCTTGCGGCTGGCGACGTAAGCCGCTTAGCCGAGCAGGCGCCGCTCGGGCCCGTATTCGCCCGAGGAGTCGAAGCGCAGCCGCACGCCCGCCGGGCGGCGGGTGGTGAACGTGCCGCGGTGGCCGGCGGACGCCAGCACGGCCGCGTTGCGCGCGGCCCGCGCGTATAGGCGCTTCGCGATCAGCTCAGGGATGTCCTCCTCGCAGCGCTCCGCGTCCTCGCCCCAGGGGGCGCGCTCGAGCACGTCGGCGTCCTCGTCGCTGAAGCCGGCGGCCACGACCATGTGGGACTCGCCCGTGTCGCTCGAGCCGATGCAGCGCATCGTGGTGATGGCCGCAGCGCGCTCAGCGGCGAAATGCCGGGACAGTCCCTCCCAAGAGGACATGGCCGCCTCCATCGTGGGGTAGCGGCATGCGATGAGTCGGCGTCCAGGTGCCTCGAAGTCGTTCATTCAGCGTCCTCCTTGCGCTTCTTGACTCCAACGTACCCCGGGTGTCAAGGACGCTCGGGACGCTTTCCTGAAGGCGTCCAGATCAGTCCGGAATCAGCCCGTCCCCGCTGAACTCCGCGCGCGCCTCCTCGAAGGTCGTGTCGCGCGGAGGCAGGATCACATCGGACTGCACGAGCTCGTCGTCGGGGAGCGGCCGGCACTCGTTCGAGACGAGCTCGAGCATCTTCCCCCACAGCTCCTTGAACTTCGGTTCGTCGCCTGCCTCGACGGCCGCGACCGCCTCGTTGTCGAGCTCGTTCAGCCGCTCCCGTTGATCGTCCGCAACGTCGTACTGCCCCTCCCCCGAGATGCGGACGATCATGCCTGCTGCTCCTTGCTGCCCTCGCCGAGGGCCGGAGCCTCGCCGCCGCCCTGGCCGAGCTCGGCCTTCATCTTCGCCAGCTCGTCGTCCACCTGGGAGCCGGCACTCAGCTCGGCGAGCTGGCGGTCGATGTCGTCCTGCGGCGGTCCGAGCTGCGTGATGTCGTCGAACGTGCCCGCCTTCTCGAGCTCTTCCACCGCGCCCGCCCGCGCGCGCATCTGCTCGGTCTTGTCCTCCGCACGCTGCATCGCGAGGCCGAGGTCGGCCATCTGCTCGCCGACGCCGCTCGCGGCCTCCGAGATCTTCACCTGCGCCTCGGCCGCCGAGTACTGCGCCTTGATGACCTCCTTCTTGGTGCGGAAGGCCTCGATCTTCGCGCGCATCTTCTTCTCGTTCTCGGTGAGCTGCTCCTGTTGCTTCTCGAGCTCGGCCACCTGTGTGTCGAGCGTCTGGAGCTCGTTCTGCACCACGGTCTTGCGCTCGAGCGCCGCGCGCGCGAGGTCCTCGCGCCCCTGCGCCAGCGCCTGCCGCGCCTGGGTGTCGAGCTTCACCACCTGCTGCTCGAGCTGGCCCTGCTGCATCTGGAGGCGCTTCTTGGACGTGACCACGTCCGCGATGCCCTTCTTGACGTTCTGGAGCAGCTCGAGCTGCTTGTTGTAGCCGTAGTCGAGGGTCTCGCCCGGGTCCTCGGCGCGGTCGAGGAGCTTGGAGATCTTCGCCTTCACGACTGTGGACATGCGTCCGCCGAGTCCTGGCATTCAAACGCCTCCTTGGGGGATCGAAGGGGAGGCCTCTAGAGTAGCCTCAGCGGGGCGTACCACGAGGGGGAGGGCATGGAGGAAGCACCCGGCGAGCTGACGCTGTTCGTCTGCCATATCAACGAGGGTGGCCCGCCGGTTCATCCATGCCGTTTGGCGCACCAGGCGCTGCGAAAGCACGGTCACGAGTACAAGACCGAGGTGCTCGACCGCAACCACCCTTTCGGGTTCTTCACGCGCGGCCAGCGGCCTGAGCTCAAGCGCATCAGCGGACAGGAGAAGCTGCCCGTGCTGATGCTGCCGGACGGCTCGGCCATCAACGGCTGGCGCGGGATCTCGCGCTGGGCGCGGGAGACCGCGCCCGAAAAAGCGCGCGCGACGTAGCCTTCTACCCATGCCCTTCGCGCACTACGGAGGGACCATCAGCGTGGTGCTCCAGCTGGCCGGAGTGAGCGCCGCCTGCCTGTCCTACTACGCCTATCTCACGCGCGCTCGGACGCTCGCCGAGCACGGCCGCCCCGTGCCGCGCTGGCGCGTGGCCTGCTTCACGGCCGGCCTCGTGGTGCTGCTGGTGGCGCTCAGCCCGCCGGTGGACGAGATCTCAGACTCGGTCTTCGCCGCCCACATGGCCCAGCACCTGGTGATCGGTGACATCGCCGCCCTCCTGTTGGTCCTGGGGCTCACCGGCCCGCTGCTCCAGCCGGTCCTACACCTGCGCTGGGTCGAGCGACTGCGGCCGCTCACCAACCCCGTGCCGGCGCTCTCGCTGTGGGCGCTCAACTTCTACGCCTGGCACATCCCGGCGCTCTACGAGGCCGCCTACAACAACGAGATCGTGCACGCCGGGCAGCACCTCACGTTCCTCTTCTTCGGCTCGCTGATGTGGATGCCGCTGTTCGGCCCGCTGCCGAAGCCGGCCTGGTTCGGCAACTTCGCGAAGCTCGGCTACATCGTGGCCGTCCGGCTGTTCGGCACCCTGCTCGGCAACGTCTTCATCTGGTCCGGCACCGTCTTCTACGGCTTCTACCACGCGGGAGAGGCGAAGCACGGCCTCGGCGCGCTCGGCGACCAGAGCATCGCCGGGGCGGTGATGATGATCGAGCAGAGCATCCTCACGATCTGCCTGTTCGGCTGGCTGTTCCTGCGCGCGGCCGCCGAGGGCGAGGAGAAGCAGGAGCTGATCGAGTTCGCCGCCGCGCGAGGGGTCGAGCTCGACGAGCGTAGGGCGGCACGCGCGGTCACGGCCGGGCGCGCCGACGAGCTGCGGCGCCGGGTGGAGGAGGGAAGCCTGCCTAGAGCGCCGGACCCGTCTGCTGCTCCTCCTCCGGCAGCTGCCGCCACTGGCGGATCAGGCCCCCGCGGATCGTAAAGCGCACCTGGGCGCTGCCGCCCTCCTTGCACTTGCCGCCCGGCCCCTCGCGCAGGTCGAACCCGACCAGCGTAGTGGCCCGCTCGCCCTTCAGGAACGTGATGTCAGCGCGGCACGGCAGGCCGGAGTTCCACTCCACGGCCAGCCGGTGCGTCGGCAGCTGAAGGATGTAGCTCTGGATGACGATCGCGTTTCGCGCGAAGTAGCGCGCGGCGTGCTCGTAGTCGCCCGCGTTCTCGGCCTTGTTCCAGCCGCGGATCACGCTCTCGTCGCCCTTACGGACCGGAATGGTGGCGGGCTGCTTCGGCGCAGGCTGCCGCTCCTGCTGCTTGTGACCGCCGCCGCCGCAGCCGGCGATCAGCAGCGCACAGAGGAGGGCGGCTGCCGGCGGCCGGCGCATCTCAATCCGCCCACCAGCCCTGCACCATCTCGATGTCCTTGTTCTCGGTGTTCGGCGCGCCGAAGGCCACGATCTCGGCACCCTCGCTGCCGCCCTCGAACGAGCGCATGACGCCGGGCGGTATCCGGAGCGCGTCCCAGGGCTTCAGCTCGATCACCACGTCGTCGAGCTTCACGCGGCCGCTGCCGCTCACCAGCAGGTAGATCTCCTCCTGCGTGGAGTGGCTGTGACCCCACGGCGGGCGTACGCCCGGCGCCAGGCGGAAATAGGTGAGCCCCGACTGCTCCAGCTCGAGGGCGCCGCGGGCAAAGCGCGCCTCGAGACCTTCGACGCCGAACCGCTGCGCGGCGTCGTCCACGTCCTCCTTGAGGTTGCGGAGGGTGTACTGGGCCACCGAGGCTAAGGATAAAGCTGCTCGCCCGACTCCTCGTCGACGATGAAGATCGCGTCCACCGGGCAGTCCTGCGCGGCGAGCATCACCGTGTCGCGGTCCTGCGCGTCGGGATCGACGACGAGCGACTTGTTCTCGTCGTCGAGCTCGAACACTCCCGGCGCCGAGTCCACGCAGTCACCAAAGCCGAAGCAGAGCTCGCGGTCGACCTCGATCGTGATCTTGCTGCGCTTGGAGAGGACCGGCCCCGGAGCGGTTTCGCTCACGCCGCGGCCACCTCTGCCTGCTGCCGCGCGGGCTCCTTGGCAGTCGCCGCCGCCTCGAGGCGCTGCTGCCTGTACGCCTCGCGCTGCATGCGCGAGACCACGAGCCGCTGTACCTGGGCCGTGCCCTCGAAGATTTGGTAGATCTTCGCGTCGCGGAACCACTTCTCGAGCGGGCAGTCCGTGCTCTGCGCGTAGGGACCGACGAGATCCATCACCGCCGTGGTGGCCCACATCGTCACGTCGCCCGCCTTCAGCTTCGACATCGAGCCCTGGCCGGCGGTCATCGGGATGCCGTTGCGCCCCATCCAGGCGGCGCGCCACACCAGCATGCGCGCGGCGTCCAGCTCGGTGGCGACGTCCGCCAGCGTCTGCTGGATGCGCTGCTGCTCCATGAGCTCCTCGCCGAACTCCTCCTTGTCCTCGAGGTACTCGAGCGTCCACTCGTAGGAGGCACGACCTATGCCGAGCGCCGAGGCACCCACCAGCGGACGGGTGATCTCGAAGGTGGCGAGCGCGCCGGAGGAACGGCCGGTGGACTTGCCCGAGCGAGCGCGCTCGAGCTTGGCGTTCAGCTTGTCCATGCCGCCGAGCAGGTAGTCCACCGGGACGCGGCAATCGTCGAGGACCACCTCGGCGGTCTGCGACGCGCGGATGCCGATCTTGTCCTCCTTCTTGCCCTGCGACAGGCCGGGCGTGCCCTTCGGCACGATGAACGAGGCCTGGCCGCGGTGGCCCAGCTCCGGATCGACCGTGGCGATCACCACGGTCACGTCGGCGATGCCGCCGTTCGAGATGAAGACCTTGGTGCCGTTGAGCACCCACTCGTCGCCGTCGAGCTTCGCCGTGGTGCGCAGCGACTTGACGTCGGAGCCCGCGCCCGCCTCGGTAACGGCGTAAGCGCCGAGCTTGACCTCGTCGCCGAGGCCGTAGCACTCAGGCAGCCACTTGCCGATCTGCTCCGGAGTGCCGGACGAGGCGATGCCGGCCGCGGCCAGCGACGAGGCCGAGATCGCGAGCGCGATGCCGGCGCAGCCCCAGTGCAGCTCCTCGGCGTAGATCACGCCGTTCAGGCCACCCGGGTCGTTGGCCATCTTCTCCAGGTACTCCATTCCGTGGAGCTTCCACTTGCGCGCCTCCTTGAGCACGTCCCACGGCACGGACTGCTCGCGGTCGTACTTGGCGGCCACCGGCCGGATGACCTCCTCCGCGAACTTGTGACAGTAGGTCTGCCACTCGAGCTGTTCGTCAGTCAGGCGGAAATCCACGAAATGCCTCCGAATTCCGGGTCGCTTGGCGCGTCTCTACGCGCCGCTGGGCGGGTTGACTGACCAGTCAACCAACGACAGGATAGCGTTTGGCGCGGGACCTAGATGCGGGTCGTTATCGTGGTCGACTCGTGCCCCGTCCGCTCGTCGTCGTTCTGCTGTTCTCTGTGCTCGCCGCCGCCGGCTGCTCGCTCAACGACAAGGGCACGTCCACGGGCGCCCAGCCCCAGATCAGCGCCAAATCCACGGACAAGTCGGCCGCTACCGAGCTCGGCTTCCCGGTGTCGGCGACGAAGAACACCACGCGCGTGGCCGGCGCCGACGCCGCGGCCGACGTGTCCGGCGCGGTCAGCGCCGTGTTCCCCTCCACTTCGGCGGACAACCGCCCGCATGCGGTCGCAATAGTCGACGAGCGCAACTGGCAAGGCGCAATCGCAGCCTCGGTGCTGATGGCCAAGCCGCTCGGAATCCCCACGCTGCTCAGCAGCGCCGGCAACCTGCCGGCCGTCTCGAGCGACACCCTGGCGCGGCTCAAGCCGGCCGGCTCGGCGCTGGCCGGGAACGCTCAGATCATCCGCATCGGTGACGACGCCGGCCGGCCCGGCGTGTACCGCAAGGCGATCATCCCCGGCAGCGATCCGTATTCGGTGGCGGCGGGCGTGGACAAGTTCTTCTCGGTCGCGCGCGGGAAGCCCGCGTCCGACGTGATCGTCACCTCCGGCGAGCAGCCCGGGTTCGCCATGCCGGCCGCCGCGTGGGCGGCTCGCTCCGGCGACTCCGTGCTGTTCGTGCGCCAGGGGATCATCCCGGCCGCCACCCGCGCGGCGTTGAAGCTTCACGACAAGCCGAACATCTGGGTGCTCGGACCGCCCAGCACCGTGAGCGATGTGGTGGTCAAGCAGCTCGCCAAGCTCGGGAGGGTGCAGCGCATCCAGGGGCCGACTCCCGTGCAGAACGCGATCGCCTTCACGCGCTACGGCCACCACGGGTTCGGCTGGGACATCAACACTCCGGGCCAGAACTTCACGCTCGCGAGCACCACGCGCCCGTCCGATGCCGCTGCCGCCGCGGCGCTTGCCAACGGCGGCGTGTACGCGCCGCTGCTCCTCACCGATGTGGCCGCGCAGCTGCCGCCGTCGCTCGACAGCTTCTTCCAGGACGTGCAGCCCGGCTACCAGGGCAACCCGAACAGCGGCGTTTTCAACCACGTCTGGATCCTCGGCGACGACAGCACGCTGTCGGTGGGCGCCCAGGGCCGGCTCGACACGATCACACAGCTCGTGCCCGTCGAGTCCCAGACCCCGTAATTCCCACTCCAACCGCCGCCGCCCGCTAGATCATCTAGCGTTCCGCGCCGTGAGCGAATTCGAAAAGCCCGATCGCAAGCCAACCGTCGAGGACGTGCGTGAGCTGATGGGCGCGTCCACCCCCCACTTCGCGCTGCACATCCGCAACCGGATCCGGAACCTCATCCGCGACCTTCCGCCCGACGATCCCGCGCGCATCGAGGGCGAGCGCGAGATCGCTCGTCTGGATCGGATCGCCTTCGAGGGCGAGCACCGAGGTCACCCGGGCCAGCACGGCGAGCGGCCGCTGCCGAGCATCCAGTAGGCGCGACGGGCCTTTGCCCACGATCGGTCTTTACCTACTGGCGACGCAGTATCAGGACGCGGACGAGCTCGCGCGCATCAGCTCGCTCGCCGAGGAGCTGGGGTACGACTCGATCTGGGCCGGCGAGCACGTGGTGCTGCCGACGCCTCGGCGGCCGCCATCGCCGATGGATCCCACCGACGCGATCCTCGATCCGCTCGTTGCCCTCGCGTTCATCGCCGGGCACACCGAGCACGTGCGGCTGGGCACTGGCATCGTGATCCTCCCGCAGCGCAACCCGCTGGTGCTGGCCAAGCAGCTGGCGAGCCTCGATTGGCTGTCCGGCGGACGGCTGATGTTCGGGCTGGGCGTGGGCTACCTCGAGCCGGAGATGACGGCGATCGGCGTGCCCATGGAGCGGCGCGGCACGCGCTCCGACGAGTACCTCGCCGCGATGCGGGCCCTGTGGGAGCAGGAGCAGCCCGCGTTCGACGGCGAGTTCGCGAGCTTCTCTGGCGTGGATGCTCACCCACGACCGCTGCAGCGGCCGTTGCCGGTGATCGTGGCCGGGCACAGCCCCGCCGGGCACCGGCGGGCCGCGCGGCATGCGGACGGCTGGTGCGGCTTCATGCTCAACCTGGACGAGACTGCGGAGCAGGTGGCCGGCCTCG
>JBKPDA010000248.1:0-5830 GCA_046727635.1 Actinomycetota bacterium
GTGACCTCGTCGATCTGCCCGCCGACGTTCTCGAAGCCGACGATGCCGTTGCCGAGCAGATGCCTGTGGCAGGGCTCCCAGAGCGGGAAGTCGTCGGTGACCTCGCGCCCGGTGAGCTCGCGGTACTCGTCGATCACCTCCGGGACGAGCGGGCCGTTCGGCTGCGGGCCGATCGCGGTGCCGAGCGGGTGGTCGAGCGCCTGGCAGTCGATGCCGAAGCCCTTCACGCCCTTCTCCTTCAACCAGGCGCCGGCCTCGTCGTAGGTGCCGGGCGACTCGACGAAGTACTTGCGGCTGTCGCCGTAGTAGCGATGCCAGCCGGTGTTGACGATCACGATGTCCCCGGGGCGGATCTCGGGCCGGGCGTTCTCGAGGTCCTCGGCGGTGATGACCTCCCACTTGCCCTTCGGGATCGAGACCACAACGCCGGTGCCGAAGTACGACTCGAGCGGCACCTCGTCGATGAAGCGCGTGCCTTCGATCACGTGCGCCGGCGCATCCGTGTGCGTCGTGCAGTGCATGAACGTGGTGATCTGCTGCGACAGCACGCCGGACTTGGCGTGGTAGTGGAAGCGCTCGATCTTTACGTCCGGGAAGTACGGCCAGAGGGGCGCGTTATGGCCCCACGGGTGCGACAGATCGAAGAACTGGAGGCCGGTTTTCCCGTTGCGTGCGACAGCCTCGGCATAGGCCTCGCCCGCCGTGGCGGCGCCATCCGCTGCAGTAGACATCTCCTACCTCACTCTCATCCCGTATGACGGGCGAAGCCGTCTGTAGCGCGGGACCGTATCGCTGCTTTCCCGGAAATGTCAAGTACGAATCTTGTGAGACGGGATGGAATTACATCCAATGCCCATATTGCGGAACCGACGATCGGCGGGTACAGTGCAGCGACACATGGCCGAAAGCGCCAGCAGCGGCAACGGACGCAGCGGAATCCAGGTGATCAGCCGGGTGGCGGAGATCCTCCGCGCCCTCAACGGCGAGCACCTGGGCCTCAGCCCGACGGAGCTCGCCGGCCGCGTGAACCTGGCGCGCTCCACGGTGCACCGGATCGTGACCGCGCTCGAGAGCGAGGGACTGCTCGCGTCGGTGAAGCCCGGCCGCTACCGGCTGGGGCCCGAGCTGATCCGGCTGGCGGCGTCGGAGCGTGGCGAGTTGCGGCTGATCGTGCGCCCGTTCCTCGAGCAGCTGTCGGCCGAGGTGAACGAGACCGTGGACCTGGCGGTGCTGATCCAGGACCACGTGTCGTTCATCGACCAGGTGGCGGCGCCGCACCGGCTGCGCGCGGTCTCCACCGTGGGCGCCACCTTCCCCGCACACTGCACGGCCAACGGCAAGGCGCTGCTGGCGGAGCTCTCAGACGATCACTTGACTGCGCTCCTGCCCGCCCGTCTCCCCCAGCTGACGCCGAACACCAAGCAGACGCGTGCGGAGCTCATGGCTGAGCTGCGCGAGATCCGCGAGACCGGCGTGGCCTACGACAACCAGGAGCACACGCTCGGGATCAGCGCGGTGGGCGCGGCGATCTCCGACCAGTTCGGCGCGGTGGCCGCCGTCACAATCCCACTGCCGAGCCAGCGCTACGAGGGCAACGAGGACGCGCTCGTGCAGGCGCTGGGGACGTACTGCGCGCGCATCACGGACACGCTCGGGGGGCGCCAGCCGGACGCAGTGCGCTCCTAGCGCACTCTGGATGAATTTGTCCAATCGTGGAATCATCTTCGGATGCCGCGACCCATCGTTCTCGGCGTCGTCGGTGACTCAGGCGCAGGCAAGACCACGCTCACGCAGGGGCTGGTCAGGGCTCTAGGCCACGAGCACGTCGTGCGCATGAACGCCGACGACTACCACCGCTACGACCGTCGCCAGCGCGCCTACCTGGGTGTGACCCCGCTGCACCCAGACTCGAATTACCTCGACATCCTCACCCAGCACCTCCGCCACCTGCGCCGCGGCGAGTCCGTGCTGAAGCCGGTCTACGACCACCGCGACGGCACGCTGATGCCCCCGGCGTACCTGAGGCCGGCGCGCTTCCTGATCGTCGAGGGGCTGCTCAACTTCCACGACGAGACGCTGCGGACCGCGCACGACATCCGCGTGTATCTCGCTCCCCCGGAGGAGCTGCGCCGGGGTTGGAAGCTCAAGCGGGACACCACCCGGCGCGGCTACACGGCCGACGAGGTGCTGCACGAGCTCGAACGGCGCGAGCGCGACGCCGCCGAGTTCGTCCGCCCGCAGCAGGCGCACGCGGACATCGTCGTGGCCTTTCGCGCGCACGGCACCCGCGATCCGGCGCACCTCGACGCCGAGGTGCTGCTGCGCGAGACCCTCACCCCTCCCGACCTCTCGCCGCTGCTCGACGGCCGCGCCGGCGGCCCCACGCTGGTTCGGCGCGAGCGCGACTCGCTGCTTCACATCCCGGGCCACATCAGCCCGCAGCACGCCGGGGAGCTCGAGGAGGCGGTCTGGGCGCAGATGACGTTCGCCGGCCACCTGCGCGTCAGCCGTCTGGGCGAGTTCAGCGTGGGCAGGGAGGTCCTGCGCTCGGAGTCGCTCGCGCTCGTGCAGCTGCTCGTGCTCTACCACGTGGCCTGCGCGCGCCGGGCGGTGACCGCGGGCGAGCCCCCGCAGCGGCACAAGCCGGTGCTCGTCACCGGCGCGGACTCGGCGCTGCACGCATAGGCATATCTCTGTAGTTTCCCGCCCATCCATGGGCATCACTCTCACCCAGCTGACGTCGTTCCTCACTGTGGTGCGGCGCGGCTCGGTGACAGCGGCCGCCGAGGAGCTGGTGGTCACACAACCGTCGGTGTCGGCCGCGGTCTCCGCGCTCGAGCGCGAGCTGGGCGTGAAGCTGACCGAGCGCGTGGGCAGGACGCTCCACCCCACGGCGGCGGGCGAGGCGTACGTGCCCTACGCCTCGGACGTCCTGGGCCTGCTGCAACAGGGTGCCCGCGCAGCGCGTGAGGCAGCGGAGCATCCGCGCCGCACGCTGCGGATCAGCGCGGTGACCACCGCCGGGGAGTACCTGGTGGCGCCGCTGATCAGGGGCTTCCGCGAGCGCCAGCCCGAGCTCGACATCAGCCTCCACGTGGGCAACCGCGACGAGGTGTTCCGCCGCCTCGCCGACCACGAGGTGGACGTGGCGCTGAGCGGGCGTGTCCCCCAGGACGGCCGGCTGCACGGCGAGCCATTCGCCGATAATGAGTTCGCCCTGGTCACTTCGGTGGGCGACCCGCTGGCAAAGCGGCGCTCGGTGGCGATCGAAGAGCTCGCGGGCCGCGCCTGGCTGTTGCGGGAGCCCGGGTCGGGCACGCGCGTGCTGTGTGAGGAGTACCTGGCCGGCCACGGCCTCACGCCACGGGTGCTGACGCTGGGATCGAATGGCGCGATCAAGCAGGCCGTACGTCTTGCGCTCGGGGTCGCGCTGCAGCCGCGGGTGTCGGTCCAGCTCGAGCTGAAGCTCGGCTGGCTCGCGGAGGTCCATCCGCGAGGCGGCGTGCCGCGCCGCGCCTGGTACATCGTCCGGTCGGCAGTCGGGCCGGTCCGGAGCGAGGTTCAGGCGTTCATGGACTTCGTCGGCTCCCCGGCCGCCGCGCGGGCGCTGGCCGGCGCTCAGCCGCTCGCGGCTGAGGCCAGCGGCTGACGCTCGAGCACAGCGTCGAGCGCGGCCACCACGCGCTCGGCGGTGGCCGTGGTGGCGTTGTAGCCCATCAGCCCGATGCGCCAGATCGGCGGCGCGTCCGGACCGAGCCCGCCGCCGATCTCGATGCCGTGCCCGCGCAGCATCCACGTCTGCACGGCCTTGCCGTTCACGCCTTCTGGCACACGCACGGCGGTGAGTGGGGCCAGTTGGTGCTCGGGCTCGGCCAGGAGCTCGAAGCCGCGGGCCAGCAGCTCCCGCTGCAGCAGCCCGCCCGCCTCGGCGTGCCGGCGCCAGCGCTCCTCCAGTCCCTCGGAGGCCAGCTGGCGCAGCGCCTCGTGCAGCGCGTAGATGTGGAGGATCGGCGCGGTGTGGTGGTACACCGCGGGCCGCACCAGCCAGTACCGCTCCAGCATCAGCAGGTCGAGCGAGAACGGCACCGGCGTCCTGCGGGCGCGGATGCGCTCGAGCGCCCGCTGGGACACCGCGATCGGCGACATTCCGGGCGGCGCGCCCAGGCACTTCTGAGTGCACGAGTACGCGTAGTCCACGCCCCATGCGTCGAAGTCGAGCTCCACCCCGCCGAGCGACGTGACGCAGTCGGCCATCAGAAGCGTGTCCCGCCCGCGCATGGCATCGCCGAGCTCTGCAAGCGGATGCTCCACGCCCGTCGAGGTCTCGGCATGCACCACGGCGAGCAGCCGCGCGTCTGGATAGCGGTCCAGTGCGGCGAGCAGCAGCTCGTTCGGCACGTGCTCGCCGTAGTCCGACTCCACCTCCACGAGGCTGGCGCCGTGGCGGCGGGCGATCTCGGCGATGCGGCGCCCGAAGTAGCCGGCCGTGCCGACGATCGCGGTCTCACCCGGCTCCAGCAGGTTCGCCAGTCCGGCCTCCATCCCCGAGGTGCCGGTGGCCTGGAGTGGAAGCACGAAGCCCTCAGTGCGGTAGGCAGCCCGCAGCAGAGCCACCACCTGACTGAGGACCTCGTGGAAGTCGGGATCGAGATGCCCGAGCATCGGGCGCTGCATCGCGTCGAGCACCGCGGGGTCCACGTTGCTTGGACCGGGGCCGCAGAGCAGGCGCTCGGGAGGGGCAAGGGGAGCGATCATCGGCTCACCCTAGACCAGGAAGAGTTCGAGTCAAGCCCAGAATTTTGCGACGACTCATAGATCATCGCCTAACCATTGAAGCCACCAGCTGAGCTAGATGAATTTGTCTAATCGTGCTTGCTGCCGGCGCCGCTCGCGCCGATACTGCCGCGCCATGACCACACGCCCACTCCGCCTCCACCGCAGCGAGCTGGCCGTGCCCGGCAGCAACGTGCGCATGCTCGAGAAGGCACCGCACGCCGGCGCCGACATCGTGATGCTCGATCTCGAGGACGCCGTGGCGCCGGACGACAAGGCGCAGGCACGGCTCAACATCATCGACGCGCTTTGCGAGGAGGACTGGTCGCGCTGCTCGGTGTCGCTGCGCATCAACGGCCTCGACACCCACTACGCCTACCGCGACCTCGTGGACGTGGTGGAGGAGGCGGGTCGGCACATCGACACGATCATGCTGCCGAAGGCCGGCTGCGCCGCCGACGTGCACCTGGTGGCCACGCTGCTCGGCCAGATCGAGGCAGCGGTTGGGCTCCAGCGCCGCATCGGGATCGCGGTCCTGATCGAGACGGCCATCGGGATGGTCAACTGCGAGGACATCGCGCGCGCCTGCCCCGAGCGGATGGAGGCGATGGTGTTCGGCGTGGCCGACTACGCGGCGTCGCTGCAGAGCCACACCACCTCGATAGGCGGCGCCAACCCCGACTACGCCATGCTCGCTGACCCAGACGGCGCCGGCGAGCGCACCCTCCACTGGGGCGACCAGTGGCACTACGCGCTCTCCCGCATCGCCGTCGTGTGCCGCGCCTACGGCTTGCGGCCGATCGACGGGCCGTTCGGCGACTTCACCGACCGAGAGGGCTATCTGGCGTCGGCGCGGCGCGCCGCGGTGCTCGGCTACGAGGGCAAGTGGGCGATCCACCCCTCCCAGATCGAGCTCGCCAACGACGTGTTCACCCCCGACGAGCACGTGGTGGAGAAGACCCACCGGATCATCACCGCGATGAAGGACGCGGCCGCCGAGGGCAAGGGCGCGGTGTCCCTCGACGGGCGCCTCATCGACGCCGCCTCGATCCGCATG
>JBKPDA010000249.1:0-6259 GCA_046727635.1 Actinomycetota bacterium
CGGCCTCCATCTCGGCCAGGCCGAACGCCTCCACCGGGCCCAGTGCGCCCGTTCCGTGAACGCCGTGCTCGAGCGCCCGGTGGGCGCCCCAGGCGAGGATCTCGCCGGTGAACGTGTAGCCGTTCGGTCCCTTGAGCACAACGCGCTCGAGCAGGTTGCCGGCGGCGTCGGAGGCCTCCGCGACGATCAGCGAGCCGCTGCGCGCTCGGGCCGCCTCATCGGGCCCGCCGGTGGAGCCCTTCACGAAGCGGCGGCCGACCTTCTCCATCCCCGAGGTGACCCCCGGCAACTCACCCGCCATCGACATCACCTGCATCGCGCGAGACCCCGGACCGAACCAGCCGAGGTACGCGTCGACCTCGCGCAGCGATGGGTGGATCTTGGGCAAGGCAAAGTGCTCCGAGCTGCCGACCGAGACGCCAGTCAGCTTCTTGCTGCCGCTGTGGAAGCTGTGCACGCGCTTCGCGCTCCGCTCGGTGACGATTCGCCCGTCGCGGAAGGCGAAGTGCGGGCTCATCACCACGCCGGCGAGGGAAGCGAGCGTGCCGCCGCTGGCCGCTCCGCGCAGGTCGACCTTGCCGGTGATGAAGTAGCCGACGGCCACTTTCACCGCGTGTTCGCCGGCACGGTCAAGCGCCATCGCGGCGGCCACGTTGCCGGGCACGTAGTCGTAGCCGAAGGCGGTCAAGAGGCCACAGCCGGCGCTCCGCGCCTGCGCGTCGTAGCGCTCGAACACCTCGCGGATGAAAGGCGGCTCCCCGGTGGAGTCGATGTACGTGGCGCCCGCTTCGATCGCCGCCTCGATCGCGGGACCGCCCCAGCGCATGAAGGGTCCCACGGTGCTGAGCAGCACATCGCCGCGGGACACGAGCTGGCGCACGCTCTCGGGGCGGGACACGTCTGCAACGGCGGTCTCCAGGCCGCCGAGCTCCGCGGCCATCGCAGCGAGGGTCTCGGCGTTCCGTCCCGCGAGGATCGGTCGCGCGCCGTGACGCAGCAGGGCCGCGGCCGTCAGGCGGCCGGTGTAGCCGGTGGCCCCGAACAGGACGATTGATCCGGGCACGCTTGGCACCCTAGCGGGTGCAGGTCTCGGGTGTGGGGTCTCGGGTGTGGGGTCTGGTTACGCCGCGTGCGCCAGGTACTGGTGCCAGACGTCCGGGATGCGCGTCATCGCGACGTGCACGAACAGCGTCGGGCTCGGCGCCCTGGGCGCGCGGCGGGGGTGCATGCCGGCTTGTTTCGGCAGGCGGTCGCCCTTGCGGCGGTTGCACGGCGCGCAGCAGGTGACGATGTTGTCCCAGCCGGACGTGCCGCCCTTCGAGCGCGGGATCACGTGGTCGATCGTGAGCGTGCCGCGCTCGTTGCCGCAGTACTGGCAGGTCCATTGGTCGCGCGCGAAGATCGCGCGGCGGGTGATCTTGCGGCTGTGCGCGTCACGGGGGATGCGCACGTAGGTGATCAGCCGAATGACCACAGGGCGCGGCATCGTCAGGCTCTCGGCGTGCAGCGCCCACTGCGAGTGCTCCAGGATCTCGGCGCGCTGCTTCAGCACGAGCACGGCGGCGCGGCGCACGGTGCAGACGTTGATCGGCTCGTACGAGGCGTTCAGGACCAACACCCGGCCCATCGTCCCGACGCCACGCTGCTGCGGCCGGGCGCCCGGCAGCGTGGCTACGGGGCCTGGCTGTTCGCCCGCCTCCTCGTAGGTCCCAGGAGCAGTAGACGACGTGGTCGACACCTGAGGCCAGTGTAGCGGTCCTCCGGGCGGTTTCCGCTACGTAGAGCCCTTTGCGGCCGGGTACGAACCGAGAATCCGCAGCTCTCGGACCTTTTTCGCCACCGCGTCGAGCCCTTCGGCGACGGCTGGCTCGGCGAGACCGCCGTCGAGGTCCGCGAAGATGATGTAGTGGCCCAGCTGGACTCGGCGCGGGCGCGACTCGATCTTCGACAGGTTGATGCCGCGATCGGAGAGCTCGCTGAGGATCGCGACGAGTGCGCCCGGCGAGTCGTCGTTGAAGCCCCAGAACGCGATCGAGGTCTTGAGAGGAGCGTCGCCGGGGGGCTCGGGCGGGACGGCCGCCGGCGCCAGCCACACGAAGCGCGTCTGGTTGTGAGGATGGTCCTCCACACCCTCGGCGAGCACGCGGCAGCCATAGAGATCGGCGGCGAGCCGCGAGCCGAGCGCCGCCCACGGCTCGTTACTCTCGGCGACGGTACGGACCGCCTCGGCAGTCGAAGCGCTCGTGGATCGCTCCGCCTCGGGCAGCCGCTCGCGCAGGAAGCGTGCGCACTGAGCGGTGGCTTGTGGATGCGACATGACCCTCGTGATGCTCTCGAGCGCGAGCTCCTCGCGAGCAAGCAGGCAGTGCTCGATCGTCTGTACGAGCTCGCCTGCGATCCGCACCTCAGAGGCTTCACCGGCGAGCGCGTCGAGCGTCGCGTTCACGGACCCCTCGATCGAGTTTTCGATTGGCACGACGGCGCGGTCGGCCTCGCCGTGCTGCACGGCCATCACGGCCTCATACACGCTCGCGTAGGGAACCTCCTCAACCGGGCCGGGCGCCGAGGCCCGCAGCGCCTCTTCCGTGAACGTGCCCGCGGGTCCTAGGAAGGCGACCTTCAACGGTTGGCGCCGGCCGCCGGCTCGAGCGCGTGCTCGATCGCCTCCTGCTCCTCCGGCGAGAGCTCCAGCTCCGAGTGGCCGTTGCGCACCTGCTTCACGTACACGCGGGCCTGCTCGCGGTGGAGGATCGACGACACCACCACGCCCGTGCGGCGCGAGTCGAGCAGCGCCACCGAGCTTGACTGGTGGCCGGACATCTCGCCGTAGGCGTCGTAGCGGACGAGCGCGGTGTAGGCGAGGCAGCCGTCGATGCGCTGCTCGTTGTGACCAACGCGGTCGTCGAGCTTGGCCAGCACCTCCTCCACCCAGTCGCGCAGCTCGACGAAAGCGGTCTCGAGACGTTCGGCGTGAGTGACGAGGTCGCGCTGACCGTGGGAGCCCAGCACCGCGACCTGGCTCGCCCGCAACCGCCGCAGCTTCACTGCGACCACTATCGCGAAGAGAAGAGCTACGACCGCGACGCCGCCCGCGGCCAAGGCGACGATTCCCTGGGTCGAGCCGAGGTCATTCATCGGGCTCGGAGACTAGCGACCCGGCATAACGCGGAGCAACGGTGCTCAGCGCGTGAAGACCGCGGAGTAGGTGGCGCTGTTGTTGTCGAGCTTTTTCTCGCCCGGCACCGGCAGGATCTGTGCCTTGATGTGCACCGGTTGGCCGGCGGTAGGCTTCTGGGCAAGTGGCACGTTGATGGTCTGGCTCGTGCCCTTGGGGAAGCTCGGGATGGTTTGCTCGACGGTGATCGGCTTGCCCGCGCCCGAGATCGTGATCCTCACCTTCACGTTGGCCTCGTCGTTGTCGCCGCCGTTGGTGGCCTTGACGTCGAACGAGACCTGCGAGTTGAAGGGAATGGCCACCGCCTGCGTGGTGCTGAGGGTCTGGCCGCCGGGCTTCACGACGACGGAGTCGAGGGAGGTGCCGTGCAGGCCGGGCGCCGCGGTGGTCGACGACGTGGAGCTTCCGCCGCCGCGGATGCGCCCGATGCGGTCGGCCACCACAGTCGGCGAGAGCCACTGGATGTCCGGCAGGAACGCGCTCTTCGGCACGCTCTCCTCGTTGAGCAGGTTCTCCTTCTTCAGCTGCTTCTCGAACTCCGGGGTGAAGCGCTGCGTGTAGATCACGTCGCTCGCGAGAAAGTTCTGCATGTCGGCGGCGAGCTTGGTGGTGGCGGCCTGGCGGCCGGTGTCGCCGAGCGCGTTGCGCAGGTCGGCGGCGACCGCCGCGATGCCGTCGCGGCGGAACGTGAGCACCTCCATCAGGTAGCGCTGGGCGGTGCCCATCTCGCCCGGATGGCCCGTGCCGTTCGCGCGGTCCACGAGCTGCTCGGCCTGCACGGTGACCCCGTTGGCGGTGTTGGTCACGTCCACCGGGCTGGGGGTGCCCGACGTCGGAGTCTTGAGCAGGTTGAAGAGCTGGTCGCGCTCCTGGTTCGACTCCTGCGTGAGGGAGCCGACGTCGCGGGAGTAGTTGCGGAATGCCTGCTTCTTGCGGGCGGAGACGCACCCCTTGACGCCAAGTACGAGCAGCACGACGACGAGCACGCCGACGGCGATCGCGATGCCACGCCGGATCCACAGCGTCTGCGAATCGACTCCAGGACCGCGTGGCGGAGGTCGGCGCGATCCGCTCCGCCGTGGTCGGTCGTCTAGTTCTTCGTCGAGGAATGACACGCCAAGCTCCGCGGCTGGCTGCCGCTCCTGCCAGGCTATTACAGCCGTCGGGGGCGAGTATGAAGTGGACCTCGGCTGGCAAAAGCATTTCCCGCGGGAGGGAGAGGCCCACCCAACCCGAACAGGAAGCCGTGATGGAACGCCCTTCGACCACCGAAGAGCTGCGCACCGAAGTGCTCGAGCGCAGCGGCTCAGGCCGCCCCCGCGAGGAGGCGCCGGCAGACGGCTACGTGCTCGGCCGCTACCTGCTTGAGCGCCGAATTGGCGCCGGCGGTTACGGCGTGGTGTGGCAGGCCTGGGACGAGCGCCTGGAGCGCAACGTGGCCGTGAAGGTGATTCCGATCGAGGGGGAGGGACGCGCAACGCAGCGGGCCGAGCGCGAGGGGCGCGTGGCGGCCAAGCTGAACCACCCCGGAATCGTCCAACTGTATGAGCTGGGCACGGACGATGAGGCCGTCTATCTCGTCTCCGAGCTGGTTCGAGGCCGAACGTTCGGCGAGCTGCTGCAGGGCGGGGCGCTGTCGGACCGGGACGTGGCGCGCATCGGCATCGCGCTCTGCGACGCCCTTGCGCACGCGCACGCCAAGGGCGTGATCCACCGCGACGTAAAGCCGCAGAACGTGATGGTGCTGGCCGAGCCCGCCGCTGGGGCGGGCTTCGCGAAGCTCACCGACTTCGGCGTGGCGCACGTGGCCGGCAGCGACGCGCTCACGCGCACCGGCGACGTGGTGGGCACGCTGGCGTACATGGCGCCCGAGCAGGCCGAAGGCGAGCGGGTGACCACGGCGGCGGACGTGTACGCGCTGGCGCTGACGCTCTACGAGGGCTGGACCGGTTCGAACCCGATCAAGGCGCGCGCGCCGGCGGCGACCGCGCGCAACCTGGGCCGGCCCCTGCCGCGCCTGGGGAGCCAGCGTCGCGATCTGCCTGAGCGCCTCTGTATGGCGATCGACGCCGCGCTCGACCCGCATCCTGAGCGCCGTCCGTCGCTCGACGTGCTGAAAAGCGCCCTCGATCACGCGGTGGGCGAGCTGGACGAGGAGGGCGGCCTGGTGGAGCCCGCCACCCTGCGGCGCTTCGGCCTGATGGAGACTGAGAGCCGCCGCCGTCGTCTCGACGGCGCCCCGCCGATTCCGATGCGCGCGGTGGCAGGCGCCGCCGCGGGCGTGCTCACGCTCTTGGCGGGCCAGCTGCTCGGGCCCCAGCCGCCGGTGTCACCGCTGCCGGCCGCGCTGGTAGTGGCTCTCGCCGTGGCGCTGCTGCCGCGCCTCGCCTGGCTGACCGCGGCCGCGGTGTTGCTCGGCTGGCTCGCCACCAAGGAGGTGGGCACGGCGCTGGTGATCGGCGTGGCGATTGGCGCCACGCCCCTCCTGCTCCTGCGCGGCGGCACGCTCTGGTCGCTCCCCGCGCTTGCACCCGCGCTCGGCGCCATCGGTCTCGCGCCCGTGTACATAGCGCTGGCCGGGTTCGCGCCAACCGCGTGGCGCCGCGCCGGCCTCGGCGCCGCCGGATTGCTCTGGCTTGTGGGCGCCGAGGTGATCACGGGCAACTCGCTCCTCTACGGGCCCGCGAAGGACGTGAAGCCGCGGGCGGAGTGGCAGGACTCGCTCCCGCACGCGGTCACGCACGCGATCGTGCCAACTCTCAGCTCGCCGGTTCTGCTGAGCGCGGTTGTGTTTGCCGCGTTCGCCGCGGTCCTGCCGCTGCTGGTTCGGGGACGCAGCATCGGGCTCGAGCTGATCCTCGGCGGAGCCTGGGCCGTGGGCCTCGTTGCGGCGCTGTCCGGCCTGGACCGGCTGATGGACGGCCAGGCGCAGCTGGCCACCGCCAGGGGAGCCATGGCAGGCGCGCTGCTGGCGCTCGCCGTGGCCGTCGTGGGCGCTCGTGTTAAGGCGGGCGCACCACCCCGAGCACTGGCTGATCTTCCCTAGGATGATCCGTCGATGAGCGTGCTTCGCAACCTCGAGGC
>JBKPDA010000250.1:0-5090 GCA_046727635.1 Actinomycetota bacterium
CTTGCGAACCTGCCCTACGTGCGCGAGGACGAGTGGCGCGCTCTACAGCCCGAGATCGTCCGCTACGAGCCGCGCGAGGCGCTCGTGTCGGGCGCCGACGGCCTCGACGCGATCCGGGAGCTGGTGGCTGAGGCGCCGGCCGGCCTGCGGCTTGCCTTGGAGCACGCGCCGGGTCAGGCCGAGGCGGTGCGTGCGCTGCTCGGCCCGGCGCGCACCCTGCGGGACCTTGCGGGGCGCGAGCGGGTCACGGTCGGCACGGCGCAGTGAACGCGGCCGCGTTCGAGGAGTGCGTGTCGCGCGGCGGGGTGGCGCTGTTCCCCGCCGACACGGTCTACGGCCTGGCGACCGGCGCCGAGTCGGCCGCAGGCGTGCGGCGGCTGTACGAGATCAAGGGCAGGCCGCCGCAGCAGCCCGCGGCGGTGATGTTCTTCCGCCTCGAGGACGCGCTCGCTGCGCTGCCGGAGCTCGGCGAGCGCACGCGTGTGGCGCTCGAGCGCCTGCTTCCCGGTCCGGTCACCCTGCTTGTGCCCAACCCGGAGCGCCGCTTCCCGCTCGCCTGCGGGCCGTCGCTGGAACGCCTCGGGCTCCGAGTGCCGGCCGTCGAGGCGCTCGCCGCGGTGCGCGTGCCGGTGCTGCAGTCGAGCGCGAACCCAAGCGGCGGCCCTGACGCCGGCCGCCTGTCGGACGTCGATCTCGGCATCCGCGAGGCGGTCGACCTCGAGCTCGACGGGGGCGAGCTGCCGGGCACGCCGTCCACGGTGGTGGACCTCACGCGCTTCGAGTCGAGCGGCGAGTACGCCGTGCTGCGCGACGGCGCGCTCGATGCCGCCTCGCTCGAGGCGGCGCTGAACCCGCGCGACTGAGCCGGTGACTAAGTGGCGGTCGTGTCGGCCAGCCCCTTCAGTTCAAGACGTCATGGCCTGCCGAGGCCCCACTAACGCGGCTGGCGGCCGCGCAGTACACGCTGGTACCTTCAGACCAGCCGCCGCCGCCGAACAGAGGAGCACACGCCGTGACGGACCTGAGTCCCGACTACTTCACCAAGCCGGTCTCCGAGGTCGATCCCGAGATCGCCGAGGTGCTCGAGAACGAGCTCCGCCGCCAGGAGACAACGCTCGAGATGATCGCCTCCGAGAACTTCGTGCCTCAGGCGGTGCTCGACTGCCAGGGGTCGGTGCTCACGAACAAGTACGCCGAGGGCTATCCGGGACGGCGCTACTACGGCGGCTGCGAGTTCGTGGACATCGCCGAGCAGCTCGCGATCGACCGCGCCAAGGCGGTGTTCGGCGCCGACCATGCCAACGTCCAGCCGCACGCGGGGGCCCAGGCCAACGCGTCCGTGTATCACGCGCTGCTCGAGCCGGGCGACAAGTTCCTCGGCATGAAGCTCGACCAGGGCGGGCACCTCTCGCACGGCATGAAGATCAACGTGTCGGGGAAGCTCTACAACCCGATCGCGTACGGGGTTCGGCGCGAGGACTCGATCGTCGACATGGACGAGGTCGCGCGCCTGGCCGAGGAGGAGAAGCCCAAGCTCATCCTCGCCGGGTGGTCCGCCTATCCACGCCAGCTCGACTTCGAGCGCTTCCGCGAGATCGCCGACTCCGTTGGCGCCTACCTGATGGTGGACATGGCGCACTTCGCCGGCCTCGTGGCGGCGGGCGAGCATCCCAACCCCGTGCCCTACGCGGACGTGGTCACCACGACCATCCACAAGACGATCGGGGGCGCGCGCGGCGGCATGATCCTCTGCAAGGAGGAGCTCCAGAAGAAGATCGACTCGGCGGTGTTCCCCGGCCAGCAGGGCGGCCCGCTTATGCACGTGATCGCGGGCAAGGCGGTGGCGCTGAAGATCGCGCAGACCGAGGTCTTCCGTGAGCGTCAGCGGCGCACCCGTGCCGGCGCGGCGGCGCTGGCCGAGGAGATGCTCTCGGCGGGGATCAACGTGCTCACCGGCGGCACGGACGTGCACCTCGTGCTCGCCGATCTGCGCGAGTCGGAGCTCGACGGCAAGCAGGCCGAGGATCGGCTGGCGGAGATCGGGATCACTGTGAACCGCAACGCGGTGCCGTTCGATCCGCGTCCGCCGGCGGTGTCGTCGGGCCTGCGCATCGGCACCCCGGCGCTGGCCACGCGCGGCTTCCAGCTCGACGACTTCCACGAGGTGGGTCGAGTGATCGGCGAGGCGCTGACGGCGCCCGAGTGGGGCGACAGCCAGCGCGCCGAGCTCAGCGAGCGCACCCGGGCGCTGGTCGAGCGCTACCCGCTGTACCCGCAGCTGGCCGCTGCGGCGGTCTAATCTGAGCGCCGAGGCCACCCCCGTCGCCGGAGGGCGATGGGGGCTCCTCGGGCGCAATCCGGCATTCCGCTGGCTGTGGACGGCGCGCTTCGTCTCCTACGTGGGGGACGGCATCGCGACCGTCGCGCTCGTGCTGCTCGTGTCGCAGGGGCGGCCGGCCACCGCGGTCGGCGGGCTGCTGCTCGCGGAGGTGGTACCGGCGTTTGTTGCGCCGCTGCTGGGCGCGCTCGCCGACCGCACCGACCGCCGCCGGGCGATGATCCAGTGCGAGCTCGGGCAGGCGGTGGTGTACGGGGTGATCGCCGCCTGGATGCCGCCGTATGCCGGGATCCTCGCCTGCGTGGGTGTGGCGACGCTCCTCTCGCGCACGTTCTCGGCGGCCAGCAAGAGCTCGATCCCGGCGCTGGTGGAGCGGGACGAGCTGATGTCGGCCAACGCTCTCATCAACACTGTGTTCAACATGCAGGTGGCGCTCGGTCCCGCTATCGGCGGCCTGCTGGTGGCCGTCAGCAGCTCGCGCCTTGCGATCACCGTTGACGCCGCGTCCTTCCTCGTGTCCGCGCTGATCATGCTGCCGCTGCCGGCGATCCCACCCGCAGTCGAGAGCTCGGCCGAGAGCTCGCTCTTGGAGGAGACCCGTGAGGGGCTGGCCTACGTGTGGCGCGACCGGCTGCTCCGCACGCTCGCCGGGAGCATGTTCGCGTTTGTGATGTTCGCGTCGCTCGACAACGTCGCGGTGGTGTTCCTCGTGCGCGACGTTCTCCACGGGAGCTCGTTCGAGTACGGCGCGGCCGTGTCGGCGTTCGGCATCGGCATGATCCTCGGCGCCGTGGGGCTGGTGCGCGGCTGGTCGGGTGTGCGGCCGGCGGCGGTTGTGAGCGTGGGCATGATCTTCACGGGAGCCGGCAACGTGCTCGTGGGTCTTTCCCCTGCGCTCGGGTTCGTATTCGCCTTCCAGCTCCTGGCAGGGGTTGGCAATGGCGTGGGACTCGTGGGCGAGGACACACTGATTCAGCGCCACGTGCCCGGCCATCTGCTCGGGCGCGCGTTCGGCGCAATCGCCACGTCGATCTTCCTGGGGAACACGATCGCTTATGCGCTGGGCGGCGTGTTCGTGGACGTCACCTCGCCGCGGACCGCGATGATCGTGTCGGGAGTCGCCGTGTTAGGGATCGCGGCGCTGGTGTGGCCTGCGCTTCGGCGGGCTGCTTAGGACTTGCGCTCGGCGGCCGCCGCCGGCGTCAGCAGCCCCGGCCGCTGCATGGCCTCGAGCCAGACGGCACGCGCCTCCTCGCGGCTGCCGCTCGCCGGGAGGCGCTCCGCCACCCAGGCCGGGCCGGCCGTCGAGATCTCGCCGTGGATCGGGGCGATGCCCTGGTGGCGCTCGTCGCCGATCTCCTCGCCGGGCGCCGTGATCACCTCGGAGAGGGTTTCGCCGCGGCGGATGCCCACCAGGTCGATGTCGGGCTCGCCTTCGCGCCCGCAGCTGCGCCAGATTCGCTCGGCGAGCTCGCCGACCGTGAGCATCGCCGGGTCGGCCGGGCCGGCCAGCAGCGTGCCCTCGCCGGCCAACAGCGCTCCGTGTGCGGCCAGCGTGGCCGCGTGCGCCATCGTGATCCAGTAGCGCACCATGCCGGTGTCGGTGACCGTCAACGGCACGCCGGCGCGCGCCTGGCGCAGGAACAGATCGGAGGCGCTGCCCGCGCTGCCGAGCACGTTGACGAAGCGCACCGCGGTGCGATGCGCGCCGGCGCGGCGCGCGGCGAACGCCGTGAGCTGCTCCATGAACCGCTTCGTGCGGCCGTAGAAGCTCGCGGCCAGCGCGGCCTTGTCGGTGGACGCCACCACCACCGTGTCCACGCCCGCCTTCTCCGCCGCGCGCAGCACATTCCAGCTGCCGTGCAAGTTGGTGTCCACGAACTCCTCGGGATAGACCTCGGCCCAGTCCACGTGCTTGTAGGCGGCAAGGTGGAACACCACGTCCGGCTTCGCCCGGCCGAACTCGGTCTCCAGCCGGCCGGCGTCGCGGATGTCGCAGAGAACGTGCGCCATCCGCTCGAGAGAGAACGCGTCGCGCGAGCGGCGGTCGCCGGTGAGCGACGCCTCGTGACCGTCGAGCAGGGTAATCAGGTCGGGGCGGAATCCCACGAGCAGCGTGGCCACCGCGTTGGCGATCGAGCCGCCGCCGCCCGTGATCAGCACGCGCCGCCCGCCGAACAGCTCCTGCAGCTCGAGCACCGCGGGCACCGGATCGCCGAGGCCTAGCACCCGCTGCCAGTCGAAGCTCTCCTTGCGAAGCCGCTTCGGCGGCTGCGGCGCCGCGGCGGCCGATGGCTGCTCGAACGCACGCGCGATCGCGCGGTAGCCGGCCTTCATGTCCGGCGAGCGCGCCGGGTCCGGCTCGTTGATCTCGGCGACGACGTACGGCACCAGCTCGCTGATCCGGCGCACCACCGCGTCCAGCTCCGTCAGCTCGCCGCTTCCGTAGGGCAGGCCCTCGCCGAGCAGCCCGTGAGCGTCCGAGACGTGCGCCATCTCGGCGTGGGGACCGAGCTCCTCCACGTAGCGCTCGAGCTCGAGGTCGTCGTCTGAGTCGAGCCCGAACAGGGTTGGGTAGCTGGCAGCGAAGCTCTTGAAGAGCGCGGCGTGAGAGGTGTCGAGCGTGAAGCCCAGCGCCGGCACCCGCTCGCGCCACTCGAGCAGGTCGCGCCAGTGGCCGCCGACCGGCGATAGGTACACGCCTCCCGTGCGCATCCGCAAGACCGGCGGCACGTTCTCGATCAGCGGCTTC
>JBKPDA010000251.1:0-4304 GCA_046727635.1 Actinomycetota bacterium
GCGGCGGTCTGCGCCGCCGACGCGAGCGCCCGTCCGCCGCCGAAGCCGCGCTCAGCGCGCCCGCGCCAGCTGCCGCTCTATCACGTTGCCGATCAGCTTCACGACCGCGGCGTCGCCCGTTACGCGCACGTGGCCGCGGTCGTAGGCGTCTACCCAGTCGCGCAGGGTGCCGTCTGCCGCCAGGCGGTTGAACTCCGGGCGGTCGACTGAGATGTCCAGGCGGGCGTCGCCCGCGGGGTCCTTTGTGATCTTGGGTCCGGGCACCTCTACGCGCCAGATCGGCACGTCGCCGTGGACTCGCAGCTCGACGCGCATCACGAGCTTCAGCTGCTGGAGCGCCGGCACCTCCTGGCCGAAGCGCTCCACCGCCTGCTGGATCAACGATCGCGTGTCGCCCGATGACATGGCGGTCGATCCTAGATCATGTCCGGATGCCACCTCTCGACGGCGTCCGGGTGCTCGACCTCTCGCGCGTGCTCGCCGGCCCCTACTGCACGATGATCCTCGCCGACTTGGGCGCCGACGTGACCAAGGTCGAACGCCCGGGCACCGGCGACGAAACCCGCTCATGGGGTCCCCCCTACGCCGGCGGCGAGTCCGCCTATTACATGTCGGTAAACCGCGGCAAGCGGAGCGTCGCCATCGACCTCTCGACCAAGGACGGCCAGGAGCAGGCGCTCGGGCTGGCCGCCGACAGCCACATCGTGATCGAGAACTTCCGGGTGGGCACCGCCGAGCGCATGGGCCTGGGCTATGACGATGTGTCGGCTCGAAACCCGCGGGTCATTTACTGCTCGATTACCGGCTTTGGATCAGACCGCGAGCCATCCGGCAGGCCGGGCTACGACTTCGTAGCGCAGGCCGAAAGCGGCCTGATGTCGATCACCGGCGAGGCCGACGGCGAGCCGATGAAGGTGGGCGTGGCCGTGGTGGACGTACTGACGGGGCTGCACGCCTCGAGCGCGATCCTCGCCGCGCTCTACAAGGGCGAGGGCGAGCGGATCGAGGTGTCGCTGTTGGATAGTGCGCTGGCTGCCCTCGTGAACGTCGCCCAGAACACGCTGGTCACCGGAGAGGAGCCGCAACGACACGGCAATGCTCACCCCAACATCGTTCCCTACGAGACGTTCAAGGCGAAGGATGGATGGTTGGCCATCGCCGCGGCGAACGACGGCTTGTATCAGCGGCTGTGCGAGGTGCTGGAAGCACCGGAGCTCGGGAGCGACGACCGCTTCACAAGCAACCCGAAGCGCGTCGAGAACCGCCAACAGCTCATTCCCCTTATTGCTCAAAGACTGGCAATGAAGAGCGCACAAGAGTGGCTGGACGCTTTGGAGCGGGCAGGCGTTCCGGCGGGGAAGATTCGGAGCGTGCCCGAGGCGCTAAGGGCAGCCGCCGAGGCGGGACGCGCGGCCACGACGCGTGTGCCCCACCCCACCGCGGGCGAGATCGAGCTCGTGAACTCGCCGATCAGGCTCTACAGGGACTCGCTGCGCCCGCCGACAGCCCCGCCGCTGCTCGGAGAAGACGGCTAGATCTTGTTCCGCTTCAGCAGCGTCCGCCCGATCACCATGCGCTGGATCTCGGACGTGCCCTCGCCGATGAGCAGCAGCGGCGCGTCGCGATAGAGCCGCTCGATCTCGTACTCCTTCGAGTAGCCGTAGCCGCCGTGAATGCGGAACGACTCCTCCACGACCTCCTTGCCGGTCTCGGAGGCGAACAGCTTCGCCATCCCGGCCTCGAGATCCGAGCGCTCACCCGCGTCCTTCATCCGGGCGGCCTTCAGGGTCAGTAGCCGAGCAGCCTCCACCTTGGTGGCCATGTCGGCGAGCTTGAACTGGATGGCCTGGTGCTCGGCGATGGGCTTTCCGAACGTGCGCCGCTCCTGCGAGTAGCGCAACGCCAGCTCGAGAGCCCGCTGCGCGATCCCCACGCCGCGCGCCGCGACGTTCACGCGACCCACCTCGAGCGCGTCCATCATCTGCGAGAAGCCCTTGTTCAGGCCGGCCTCCTCGCCGCCCAACACCCGCGCCGAGGGACAGCGGTAGTCCTCGAACACGAGCTCGGTGGACTCCACGCCCTTGTAGCCCATCTTCTTGATCTTGGGTGGGATCGAGAGGCCAGCGAACTGACCGGAGTTCGTATCCGCGCCCGGCTCCTTCTCGCACACGAAGCAGGTCATGCCGCGGTGCGGCGGGTCGGCCTCGGGATCCGACTTGGCGAGCACGAACACCACGCCCGAGCGCAGCCCGTTGGTGACCCACATCTTGGTGCCGTTGATGAGCCAGTCGTCCCCGTGCTTCTTCGCGCGCGTGGAGATGGCCTGCACGTCGGAGCCGAGACCAGGCTCGGACAGCGAGAACGCCGCTCGGATCTCGCCGGTGGCCATCTTCGGCAGGAAGTACTCCTTCTGCTCGTCGGTGCCGAACTTCATGAGCAGGTACGAGCCGATGAAGTGCGTGTTCACCACGCCCGAGATCGAGATCCAGCCGCGCGAAAGCTCCTCGACGATCATCGCGTAGGTGGTGAGGTCGAGCCCCATGCCGCCGTACTCCTCGGGGATCGTCACCCCGAACAGGCCGAGCTCCTTCATCTGCTCGACCACGGCCTCCGGGAACTTGTCCTCGTGGTCGTACTCCTCGGCGATGGGGATGACCTGCTCGTCGACGAACTGCCGCACCATCTCGGTGATCGCGCGCTGCTCGTCGGTCTTCTCGGTATACGGCGTGGTTACGGCCAAGATCAGTGCTCCCCGCGGTCGGTTGACTCGCGAGTCAGTTTACCTGGGGGGAGGAGGCCTACAGGCCCGGCGGGTGTACTGCTGTGTACCCGCTAGTCGACCGCGGGCCGCCCCAGCGCGGACCGCTGCCGGGGGCGGCGCCCCTGGACTTTGCGATGCGGTCACGGAAGCCGGTGTCGAAGCGCAGGCCGGCGATCATCACGAAGGCGTGACCGGGATTTGCGTAGATCGTGATCCACTTGCCCACGCCCGGGGAGCCCCACTTCATGAAGTCGCTCGAGTCGAGCGGCCTCGTGAGCAGTCCGGCGCCGTGAAGCGCATAGCTGACGGCGCCCGAGCAGTCGTAGCCGGAGGACCGGAACGAGGCGTGGCCGCCGCCGTAGTGGTACGGCTTGCGCGAGATCTTGTTGGCCGCGGCGATCGCCAGAACGACCTCGGGCGGAGCGCTGGCCGGCGCGATGGCGATGCCGTTGACGATCTTGCCCTTCGCCGCCGGCTGGAACTGCGGGTCCGTGGGCGACACGCCACCGGTGTTTCCGGTGGGCCCGGTGGTCCCCGTCGTGCCGGTAGTGCCCGTGGCGCCGGTGCTGCCTGTGGACCCGGTGCTCGTGCCAGCGAGCGCCGAGGCGGGTAGCAGCGCCGCGCCTACGAGCAGGCAAACGACGAGCGACAGCGGGTTGTTAGCGCGCTTCAGCAAACCTCTTTCGTACGCCTGCCGGGTTAGCTGACGGGCTCGCGCTGAAAGAGCTTGCGCGCCCCCCTCCCGTGTGGGAAAGGAGATTCGCCCCGAAAAACTGGTTCCCCGGCTCCGCTTGGCGGACTCGGCGTGGCGGGCACTCTACACGATTGGTCCCACGGAAGACGTTCGTTCCCCGTGCACGTCTTCCTGCATACGATTCGTTGCAATGAATTTCGCGCTCGACGTGGTCGGTGCGGCGCCGCGTCAGCGCGTCGCGATGATCGCTCTGGGCCGCGACGGCTCACGCAGCGAGATCTCATTCGGCGAGGTATCCGAGCGCTCGGCCCGCCTGGCGGGCACCCTGGCCGCCAAGGGCGTCAGGCCCGGCGACGTGGTCATGACGCTCATCGGGAACCGGCCCGAGTGGGTCTATGCGATGGTCGCCTGCTTCCGCATCGGGGCGGTCGTGCTCCCCTGCACCGAGCAGCTACGACCCAACGATCTGCAAGCACGCATGGACAAGGTCGAGCTGAGCGCCGTGGTGCTGGACGAGCGCGACCTGCCTACGGTCGAGCAGACGGGCTTCGGCGGCCCGATCCTCGTCGTGCCGGACGAGCGCCTGTTCGACGCGCCCCAGGCCCAAGCCATCGACCTCTCCCCCACCGACCCGGCAGTGATCACCTTCACCTCCGGCACCTCCGGAGAGCCGAAGCCGATCCGCCACGGACAGCGCTATCTGCCCGGCCAGCACGTTCAGGCCGAGCACTGGTTCGGCGCCCGCGAGGGCGACGTGTGCTGGTGCACGGCGGCGAGCGGCTGGTCGAAGTCGGCCCGCAACGTGTTCATCGCGCCGTGGGTGCGCGGCGCCACCGCCGTGCTGCAGGA
>JBKPDA010000252.1:0-4089 GCA_046727635.1 Actinomycetota bacterium
ACGAGCTTGCGCTCGCTGGGCTCGAGGCTGTCGTAGTTGTAGAGCTTCTTGCCGCACACGAACTTGCGCAGCTCCGGCGGCGATCCGAGGCCGTAGATCCGGAACTTGCGCTCGATCAGCTCCGTGTCGGCGTCGGTCCACTCCCCCTCCACGCAGTCGATTCCGAGCGAGGCCACCTTGCCGCCCACGTAGATCGTGCCGTCGTACATCGAGTCGCCGAGGCCGGCGCCCACGTCGCCGAGGATGATCTGCCGACCGCGCTGCATCATGAACCCAGTCATCGAGCCCGCGCGGCCGAGCACGATGATCGTGCCGCCCTTCTGGTCGATGCCGGTGCGCGCGCCGACCTGGCCCTTCACCACGAGGTCGCCGCCGCGGAGCGCGGCGCCCGCCAGCGAGCCTGCATTGCCGTCGATGACGACGACGCCCGACATCATGTTCTCGGCCACAGACCAGCCCACGCGGCCCGTGATATGCACCTCCGGCCCGTCAATCAGCCCGCAGCCGAAGTAGCCGAGGCTGCCCTCGAAGGTGATCTTGCAGCGGGTGAGAATCCCCACGCCGAGCGAGTGACGGGCGCTCGGGTCCTTGACGGTGACTTCCCTCACTCCCTGCTCGTAGAGCAGCCAGCGCAGCTCCGAGTTGATCTTGCGCGTGGACATGTCGCGCGCCTCGATCACGGCCTTGTCGCCGTCGATCTCGGCGATCTTGGGGATCGTGTCGTCGAGCTCTACGAGGCCGCGAGCGTCGAGCAGGATCTCGGGCTCAGGCGAGCTCACCGGCTCCACACCATCACCTCGCTCTCGTAGGGGTCGTAGGTCTCGATCTCGCGATCAACGACCTTGCGGATCGCGATCTCCTCCGAGGCGAGCGCCACGATGTCGTCCGACTCGTACAGCACGAGTGGCTTCGCCCCCAGCTCGTCTTTGGCCATGCCGAGCGCGTCCTCGGTGACGCACAGGTAGGTGAACACGCCGTCGAGGTCGTCGAGGCTGCGGCGCATCGAGTCCTCCAGCGAGTCTCCCTGCGCCATCCGCTCCGCCAGGTAGACGGCGATGATCTCCGAGTCGCAGTCCGACTGGAAGCGGTGACCCGCGCGCTCGAGCCGGCGGCGCCACTGGTGGTAGTTGGTGAGCTGGCCGTTGTGCACCACCGCGACGTCCGGGAACGGATAGGCCCAGTAGGGATGGGCGTTGGCGATGTCCACGTCCGACTCGGTGGCCATGCGGGCGTGTCCGATGCCGTGCGTGCCCACGAACCCGTCCAGGCCGTAGTCGGCGGCGACTGTCTTCGCGTCACCCAGGTCCTTGACGATCTCGAGCGAGTGGCCGAGCGAGAGCACCTCCACCCCGCGAACGTCCTCCACGTAGTCGGCCAGCTGCTTCAGGTCGCCGTCGTGGCCGAACCTCATGGTGAGGGCGTGCTCGCTGCTCGAGTCGATGCTGTCGATACGCGCGCCGAGCGCCCGCACGCGGTTCTCCACGTCGCGGCGCTGGCGGCGCAGGCGCTCGTCGAGCTCGAAGTCCTGGTGCCCGTTCATCTCGGCCAGCTTCACGTGCATCACGTAGCCGTCCTCCACCGGCCTGTAGAGCGCGTAGCCGGTGGAGTCCGGGCCGCGGTGCTTCATGGCCTGGAGCATCTGCGTCATGTCGTGGCCGACACGACGGTCACCACCGCCGTCCCTATAGATGATTCCGGCGATTCCGCACACTAGGGAAGAACCTCGAGGTACTCGTCGCGCTCCCAGTCGGTGACCGCGGCCAGGTAGCGCTCCCACTCGTCGCGCTTGTAGTGGTGGAAGACCTTGTAGAGGCGGCCCGGGAGGGCGCCGCGCACCACGTCGTCCTTGGCCAGCTCTTCGAGCGCCGCGCCCAGGCTGTCCGGCACGCGCTCGAGCGGGGTGCCCCCATTCGACTCCTGGAGGAGGTCGTACGTGTTTGCGCTCTGCGGCGGCCCGGGATCGCTCTGGCGCTTGATGCCGTCGAGCCCGGCCTTGAGCAGGCCCGCCACCGTCAGGTACGGGTTGCAGGACGAGTCCACGCCGCGGTACTCGAAGCGCCCGCCCGAGGCCACGCGCACGGTACAGGTGCGGTTCTGCCAGCCCCAGTTCTTGTAGACAGGCGCCCAGAAGCCGGTGTCCCACATGCGGCAGTAGGAGTTCACCGTGGGGTTGCCGAGGCACATCAGCGCGCCGAAGTGGTCGAGCAGGCCGCCGAGGAAGTGGCGGGCGGTCTCGGACAGCTGGCCCGGCCCGTCGGGGTCGTGGAAGACGTTGTTGCCGTCCGAGTCCACGAGCGTGAAGTGGTGGTGGTGCCCGTTGGCCGACACGCCGGTGAACGGCTTGGGCATGAAGCTCGGCAGGACGTCGTGCTTGCGCCCCACCGCCGCGCAGATCTGGCGGTAGGTGGTGATGTTGTCGGCGGTCTTCACCGGCCGGTCGAAGCGGAAGTTCAGCTCGAGCTGGCCGGGCGCGTCCTCGTGGTCGCCGTAGCTCATGTCGAGCCCGAGCGCCTGCCCGTACTCCACCACGTCCAGCAGCACCGGACGCAGCTCCTCGAACTGGTGGATGTGGTAGCAGTAGGGCTTCGTCACGCCCTCGGGCGGCGAGCCGTCCTCGGAGCGCTTGAGCCACATCATCTCCGGCTCGATGCCGATCAGGAAGCTGTAGCCCAGCTCCTGCTCGAACTGGGCCACTACGTTTTTGAGGTTCTGACGCGGGTCGGCGTCCAGCAGCTCGCCGGTCTCGGTGTCGTAGCAGTCGCAGAAGACCCGCGCGACTCGGTTGTCCCACGGCAGCACGGCGAAGGTTTCGAGGTCCGCCATCGCGGCCAGCTCGGACTCCTCGGGGCCGAAGCCGATGTAGTTGCCGGCACGGTCGGTGAACAGGTTGGCCGTGGCGCCGTAGACCAGCTGGTAGCCCTTCTCGGCCACCTGCGGGAAGAACGAGGACACCACGCCCTTGCCCATCACGCGGCCCGTGACGGATACCTGCTGGAAGAACACGTACTTGATGCCCTCGGCGTCGATGCGGCGGGTGATCGCCTCGATCTGCTCGCGGCGGCCGGGCTGATTGCGGGCCTCCTCCAGGGTGGGCGGCGGCGCCTTGGTCGGAGGGGTCTCGAGGACCGTGTGCACGGTTCCGCCGAAGGTCAGTGGGGCCGCTGCATCCACGTGGGTGTCCGTCATCGCTGTCCTCCGACTGATCTAAGGGCTGGGCCGCGGCCCGAAGGCCACACGACTATACCTGCGTTGCGCAAATTTGTACATTCGCCGAGGCGGGTCACCCGGGCGAGTCCTGCTCGATCTCCTGAAGCGTCCGAAAACGCCCCGTGTAGAAGAGAAGCGGGCGCCCTTCGCAGCAGTAGAGATGCTCCACCTGGCCGGTCCAGAGCACGTGATCGCCGGCCGGATGCACGTCCACCACCCGGCAGCCCAGATGGGCGAGCGCGCCGTCCAGGAAGGGCAGGCCGTCGTGCCAGCTGAAGGCCGGCTCGGTGGGCGATACGCGCTGCGCGGCGAAGTGGGCGGCGAGGTGCTCCTGGTCGTCGGCGAGCACGCTTATGCCGTAGCGACCGGTGCGCGGGAGCATCTCGGCCATGCGGCAGCGGCCGAGCGAGATCAGGACGAGCGGCGGCGTGAGCGACACCGACAGGAAGGCGTTGGCGGTCATGCCGTGGATCGCGTCGCCGTCGGCGGTGGTCACGACCGTGACGCCGGTGGCGAAGCGCCCCATCACCTGCCGCAGCTGCCGGCCCGCCTCCTGGGGGGCGCGCCCCGCCGGGGTGAGCTTCGCCACCCCAGTGGGACCGCCCGGCGTGACCGGCCGCACCGAGGGCTCGTCGCGCGGGCGGGGCGGCGGCATGAGGCCGGCACCCGCCGTGGCGCCCTTCGCGGGCGTCAGCGTCGCCACCCCTGTGCGCGCCGGCTGATTCACGAACGCGGCCGCGTCTTGTCGGGGTCGTAGAACGGGACGCGCACCACCGTGGCGGGCAGCCGCTTCTGTAGGCCGTCGAGCTTGCCCACCTCCACCTGCGTGCCGATCTCCGCGGCCTGCACCGCCATCCGGCACAGCGCGATCGACTTCTTCAA
>JBKPDA010000253.1:0-5829 GCA_046727635.1 Actinomycetota bacterium
CAGGCAGATCCCGCGGCGACGGCGAAGCTGCTGACGGAGAGCGCGGACGCGCTCCTCGACGGCGGCGAGGCACCGGCGATACCGGGCGACGATGACGAGGCCCGCCTGCCCGCGCAACACGGCAACCTCATCCGCGAGCAGCTCAAGCAGGAGCGTCGCCTGGTGCAGGACCTTGCGGCCACCGGCCACGCGCTGCTCACCAAGCACCCGGCCATGGCCGTTCCGCTAACGGCGGGGGAGCACGTGACGGAGATCGACCCGGTCACGCGTCTGCGTCTGCTGGCCGCGCTCACGGCCAACACGTCGCTGAACGCCTCGCGAACGATCGCGAGCGCCAACGATCGCGGCATCACACACCTGATCACGATCCAGGTGCTGCTCGGCGCCGCCGGGCTGCTCGTCTCGCTGTCGCTCGCATTCGCTCTGATCGCCGCAACGCGGCGCCAGACCGCCCACTTCCGCGCACTCGTGACAGCCTCCACCGACCTCGTGCTGGTGTTCGGACGCGGTGGCTGCCGCTACGCCAGCCAGTCCGTGCTGAAGATGCTCGACCGCAGCGAGCCGGAGCTGCTCGGCGACGGGCTCGCCCAGTTCGTGCACCGGGAGGATCGCGAGCTGCTCGAGGCCACGTGCGCCCACGGCGAGCCGGGCGAGGTGGTCTTCCGGATGCGCAACAAGCACGGCGAGTGGCGCCATCTCGACGCGCACGTCACCGATCTGCGCGAGAACCGCCAGCTGCGGGGCATCGTCTTGAACGCGCGCGACGTGACGGAGCGGATGAGGCTCGAGGAGGAGCTGACCCGCCAGGCGTTCCACGACGGGCTCACCGGCCTGGCCAACCGGGCCCTGTTCCGCGACCGCCTGGACCAGGCGCTGGCACGCTCGACGCGCACGCGCGAGCCGCTGGCGGTGCTGCTGCTCGACCTCGACGGCTTCAAGCAGGTGAACGACACGCTCGGCCACGACGCCGGCGACCAGCTGCTGGGGGCGGTGGCTGAGCGCCTGGCGGCGGCCGTGCGGCCGAGCGACACGCTGGCACGCCTCGGCGGCGACGAGTTCGCCCTGCTGCTCGATCCGGCCACCGAGGAGGAGGCCGAGGAGGTGGCGCAGCGCCTCACGCAGCAGATCAGCGCCTCGTTCCACGTGTCGGGCCGCGAGCTGACGGTGGGCGCGAGCATCGGCATCGTGGCGCACCCGGGCGGTCACGCCGAGAGCGACGACCTGATCCGTCACGCCGACATCGCCATGTACGCGGCGAAGGACGCGGGTCGCGGCCACCACCAGGTGTTCCGTTACGACATGGCGCGCGAGTTCGGCGAGCTGCTGGCGCTCGAGGGCGAGCTGCGCGCAGCGGTGGAGAACCGCGAGCTGCGACTGCACTATCAGCCTGAGATCGACGTGGACAGCCGCCGGGTTGTGGGCGTCGAGGCGCTTCTGCGCTGGGAGTCGAAGACGCGCGGCTTCATCCCGCCGAGCGACTTCATCCCGATCGCCGAGGCCACCGGCCTGATCCTCCCGCTCGGAGACTTCGTGCTGCGCGAGGCGTGCGCCCAGACCGCTATGTGGCTGCGCGACGGCCTGATCGGCGAGTCCTTCGTCACCTGGGTGAACATCTCCGGCAAGCAGCTGGCCGCCGGCCGGGTGGGCACCGCGGTGGAGCAGGCGCTGGAAGCCACCGGGTTGCCGCCCACCCACCTGGGCCTCGAGGTGACCGAGACCGCGATCGTGCCCGACGGCAGCACGGGCGAGCGCGCGCGGGAAGAGCTGCAGCTGCTGCACGACCGCGGCGTGCGGATCGCCATCGACGACTTCGGCACCGGCTTCTCCTCGCTCGGCCAGCTGCGCCGGTTCCCTATCGACGTGATCAAGGTGGACCGCTCGTTCGTGCAGGGCGTGGAGCACGACCCGAAGGACGTGGCGATCACCGCGAACCTCGTCACGCTCGCGCACGCGCTCGGGCTGGTGGCGATCGCCGAGGGCATCGAGTCGCACGGCCAGCTGTCGTCGATCCGCGAGCTGGGCTGCGACCTCGCCCAGGGCTTCCTGTTTGCGCGACCGGTGCCGGCCGACGAGCTCGGCCACGTGCTGGCGCAGGGATGGTGTGCCGCCGAGGGCGAGGAGGACACCGCGCCGGTCGGACAGGCCCGGCGGGGCGACTCATAGACTTCGCCGGGTGCCCGACGACGCCCGGCTAGAGCACCTGCGCGAGCGCACCCGCTACACGCCCTCCGAGGTGGAGGGCGGCGTGTTCGCGCGCTGGGAGGAGTCCGGCATCTTCAGCCCGCCGCCCGAGGGCACCGCTGAGGAGAACTTCTCGATCGCCATCCCGCCGCCGAACGTCACCGGCGCGCTGCACATGGGCCACGCGCTGAACGGCTCGATCCAGGACGCGCTGATCCGTCTCAAGCGAATGCAGGGCAGCCGCTCGAAGTGGATCTTCGGCACCGACCACGCGGGCATCGCCACCCAGGTGCAGGTGGAGAAGCGCCTCGAGGCTGAGGGCACGAGCCGCGAGGAGATCGGGCGCGAGGCGTTCATCGAGCGCGTGTGGCAATGGCGCGAGGAGCACGGCTCGACGATCGTCGAGCAGTTCAAGCGCCTGGGCGCGTCGGCTGACTACGCGAACGAGCGCTTCACGATGGACGACGAGTACGTGCGCGCGGTAACGCTGGTGTTCGTCCGCCTCTTCGAGAAGGGCCTCATCTACCGCGACAACTACATGGTCAATTGGGATCCCGGCCTGCGCTCGGCGATCTCGGACCTCGAGGTGGAGCAGCGCCGCGTGGAGGACACGCTCTACCAGATCGACTACCCGCTCGAGTCGGGCTCGGGGTCGATCACGGTGGCCACCGTGCGCCCGGAGACGATGCTGGCCGACACCGCGCTGGCGGTGAACCCGCACGACGAGCGCTACACCCGGCTGATCGGCGAGACGGCGATCCTGCCGCTCGTCGGGCGGCGGCTGAAGATCATCGCCGACGACTACGTGGACCCCGAGTTCGGCACGGGCGCGCTGAAGATCACGCCCGGCCACGACCCCAACGACTTCGAGATCGGCCGCCGGCACGGGCTCGAGGTGGTGAGCGTGATCGGCGAGGACGGTCTGATGACCGAGGACGCGGGGGAGCAGTTCGCCGGCATGACCACCGAGGACGCCTCGGAGGCGGTTGTGGCTGCTCTCCGGGAGCAGGGCCTCTTGTCGGGCTCCGAGCCCTACGTCCATGAGGTGCCGCACTCGCACCGCAGCGGGCGCCGGATCGAGCCGCTGATCTCGCTGCAGTGGTTCTGCGACATGGAGGGGCTCGCGCAGCCCGCGATCGCGGCGGCTAACGACGGCCGGCTGCGCTTCCACCCCGAGCGGCCGTGGATGAAGGTCTATCTCGACTGGCTCGAGAACATCCGGCCCTGGTGCATCTCGCGCCAGCTCTGGTGGGGTCACCAGATTCCGGTCTGGTACTGCGACCAGTGCGACGAGACGTACGTGAGCACCGAGGAGCCGGCGTCCTGCTCCGACTGCGGCGGCACGGTCCGGCGCGACCCCGACGTGCTCGACACCTGGTTCTCTTCGGCGCTGTGGCCGTTCGCCACGCTCGGCTGGCCCGAGCAGACCGACCAGCTGCGGGCCTTCTATCCCACGGACGTGCTCGTCACGGCGCGCGACATCATCTTCCTCTGGGTGGCCCGCATGGTGATGATGGGCGTGGAGTTCACCGGTGAGCTGCCCTTCGCGGACGTGCCGATCACGGCGGTGATCCAGGCGCCCGACGGCCGCCGGATGTCGAAGTCGCTCGGGACGGGTATCGACCCGCTCGACGAGTTCGAGGAGTACGGCGCCGACGCCGTGCGCTTCGGCCTGCTGGCGATGGCCTCCACCCAGGACGTGCGCTACTCGGAGAAGCGCGTCAAGCAGGGGCTCGACCTGGCCAACAAGCTCTGGAACGCCTCGCGCTTCGTGATCCTGAACGTGGACGACGTGCCGGCCGAGCCGCGCCCCGAAACGGTGGAGGACCGCTGGATCCTCTCGCGCCTCACGCGAGCGGTCGAACAGACCACCGAGTTGCTCGAGGGCTACCACTTCTCGCGCGCGGCGCTCGAGCTCTATGACGTGCTCTGGGGCGAGCTGTGCGACTGGTACATCGAGCTGGTCAAGCCGCCGCTGTACGAGGAGGGCGCCGACAAGACCGCGCTCTCGGCCAACCTGCTGCACGTCCTCGAGCAGATGCTGAAGCTCCTGCACCCGATCATGCCGTTCGTTACCGAGGAGATCTGGTCGTTCCTGCCGGGTGAGCGCGGCCTGCTGGCGGCGGCCAGCTGGCCAACCGCGGGCACGGTCGATCACGAGGCCGAGCGGGTCGTGGGCGACCTCATCGAGGCGGTGTCCGCCGTTCGCCGCTGGCGCGACGAGGTGGGGGTGAAGGCGAGCACTCGGGTCCGCGCCCGGCTGGCGGCGGACGGCTACGAACAGACCGCGGGGCACCTCGAGCGCCTGGCGCGCCTCCAGCTTGTGCCCGGAGACTCGAACGGTGAGGTCGAGACTTCGATCGGCATCCCCGGCGGGGCGGTCCAGGTCTTCCCCGCCGAGGACCTGGACACCGAGGAGGCCACCCGCCGGCGGGCCGCGCAGATGGAGCAGATCAGGAAGGAGATCGAGCGCGCGGAGGTCAAGCTGGCCAACGAGCAGTTCGTGGCGAAGGCGCCACCCGACGTGGTGCAGGCCGAGCGCGAGAAGCTCGACCGCCTGCGCAAGGAGCTGGAGGAGCTCGGCGAGTGAACCTGCGCCAGGCCGAGGACTACCTGCTGGACCTCGAGCTGTTCGGCATGCGCTTCGGGCTGGACCGCATGCACAAGCTGATGACGGTGCTCGGGATGCCGCAGCGGCGGTTCGCGTCGATCCACGTCGTTGGCACCAACGGCAAGTCGTCCACGGTGCGGATGATTGCCGCGATCCTCGAGGCCCACGGGCTGCGCACTGGCAGCTACACGTCGCCGCACCTCGGCTCGTTCACCGAGCGGGTGGAGGTGGACCAGCAGCAGGTTCCGGGAGCAGACTTCGCCGCGGCCGTGGCGCGCGCGGCACACGCCGCCGAGCTCGTGAACCACACCCAGGAGGAGGGCGACACCGTCACCCAGTTCGAGGCGCTCACGGCGGCGGCCTACTACGAGCTGGCCCGCCGCGAGGTGGAGGTGGCGGTGATCGAGGCGGGCCTCGGGGGCCGGTACGACGCCACCAACGTGATCCCGTCCAAGGTTCAGGTTGTTACCAACGTGGGCCTCGAGCACACCCGCTGGCTCGGGCCGACGATCGCGGACATCGCCGAGGAGAAGCTCGCGGTTGTGCCCCACCAGGGGACGCTCGTAACCGGCGAGCTACATCCCGATGCCGAGGCGGTGGCCCGCTGGGTCGCCCGCGAACAGAACGCGCAGCGCGTGCAGGCGCCGCCCAGCGTGGACTATCCGCTCGCGGCGCGGGGTGCGTTTCAGCGGCGCAACTTCGCTCTCGCGCGCACGGCCGCGGAGGCCTTCCTGGGGGAGCTGGACGAGGACGCGGTGCGCCGCGCGGCCGCCACGGTGCAGGTGCGTGGCCGGATGCAGCAGGTCAGCGAGCGTCCGCTCACGATCGTCGACGGGGCCCACAATCCGGCCGGTGCCCGCGCGGTGGCCGAGGCGGTGCCGGAGGTGGTCGGCGAGCGGCCGCTGGTGGGCGTGTTCGCCGTGCTCGACGACAAGGACGCCGCCGCGATGCTGGAGTCGCTGCTGCCGCTCTGCCGGCAGGCGGTGTTCACGCGCTGCGCCAACCCTCGCTCGCTCCCGCCCGCGACGCTCGAGAGC
>JBKPDA010000254.1:0-6509 GCA_046727635.1 Actinomycetota bacterium
CGATCTCCACGGCCTGCAGGATGATTCCGTAGGCGAGGGCGTTCGCGTGGCTCACGCCGTACGCGGACAGCACCGCCACGCAGGCGGCCTGGAAGACGCCGAGGTTCGAGGGCGTGGCCGGCAGCACCGCGGTGACGTTCACCGCGAACAGAACGGCGGCGGCGGCACCGAAGCTCACGTGCTTGTCGAGGCCGAGGGCTATCAGCAGCACGTAGCAGGCGGTGGCCTGCAGCGCCCAGGCCCCGAGCTGGTTCAGCGCGGCCCACGAGCCGAGACGGGGCTGGCGGAAGACGTTCAGTCCCGCCCGCACCTGCTCCATCGCGCCGCGTACCACCGACACCGCTCGCTGCACGCGCACGAAACGCGATGGCTTGCCACGCCTCAGGAGCGCCGGAGCCAGGAGCACGAGCAGCAGCATCGAGAACGGCGCCGCCGAGCCAATGATCAGCGCCTTCTCGTGGCCGTGAAACAGGCCGACCGTGGAGAACATGATCGCGCCGAGCACCGCCAGCGCGAGGAGGTTGAGGAGTGTCTGCGAGACCACCGTGCCGAGCACCACGGGCAGCCGTTCGCGCACGCGCCCGAGGCGCCGCGACACGATCAGCGCACGCGAGGGCTCGCCTAAGCGCGCGGGCAGGGTGGCCGACATCAAGACGCCGATCATCACTCCGCGCGCCGCGTCACGGCGGCGCACACGCGTTCCGGGCAACGCGGACCGCAGCACCGCGTGCCAGGACTCGGCGCGCAGGAACATCGACGCGCACATCAGGCCGAAAGCAAGTAGCACCCAGGTGGGCGTGGCGGCCATCACCGCCTTGCTGATCGAGTCGATCCCGATGCGCTGCAACGCCATCCAGCCAAGCCCGATAGCGGAGAGCGAAGCGGCCACGCCGGCGGCTCGGCGCGCAAGGCGCACGGCGCGGCGACGGCCGGCGCCCGGCTCCACGGGCTCGAGCGAGGGCAGCCGACGCACTCGCTGACGCGGCGCAAGATCTGCCGGCTTGAGGCCGGTGCGCACCGCCACGCGGGCCGCCCGCGTGGCCGGCTCGGGCACCTCGATCGCGTCCTCGTACGCCTTCTCCACCTCGGCGGCCACGTGCGGCCATGCGAAGCGCTCGGCCCGCTCGCGAGCGGCTGCCGACATCCGGGCACGGCGAGCCGGGTCGAAGGCGAGCGCATGCAGGGTCTCGGCGAGCTCGACGGGCTGGGCGGGGGGCACGAGCACGCCGTCCACGCCGGCGCGCACCACATCGCGGTAGCCGGCGATGTCCGACGCCACGACCGGGGTGCCGGACGCGAACGCCTCGGTGAGAACCATCCCGAAGCTCTCGCCGCCGAGCGAAGGCGCGCAGAGCACGTCCGCGTCGTGGAGCAGCTGCCACTTCTCGCGCTCGCTTACGCCGCCGACGATGTCGATGCCGTCGTCGTCGATGAGGTACGGGCTCACCTCTTCCTCGGTGGCGCCGGCGACGATCAGCCGCGCGGGCACGTCGGCACCGCGCAGCGCCTCGAAGGCGCGCAGCAGCACCGGCAGTCCCTTGCGCTCCTCGGCGCGGCCGAGGAACAGCAGCTTGAGCTCGTCGCCGTCCAGCTTGGGCCCCGGAATCGCCGCACCCAGGTCCACCCCGTTCGGGATGATCCGGTAGCGGCCGCCGTAGAAGCGCTGTGCGGTCCAGCGGGCGGCCTCCGAGACGGCGATCCGCACGCCGATCTTGTTGTAGAGGCGGCGCACTCCGATTCCGATCGCGGCGCCGTTCGTGACCCAGCTGCGCGAGTAGGCGTGGAAGGTTCCGACCACCGGCGAGCGCGCCCATTCGGTGGCGATGAAGCTGATGACAGGCGCGTTCGGCTCGTGCACGTGCACCACGTCGTAGCCGCCTTGGCGCAGCTCGCGGCTGAGCGCCGGCAGCCCGCTGCTGGTGACCGACAGGTTCGACACCGCGCCGTTCGCCGGCAAGCCCACCGTGCGCCCGAGCGGGATCAGGTAGTCGGGCACCTCGCGCCGTTGCGGCCGGACGCCACGGTGCGATAGCCGCGCGACACGGTCATCCGGGTCGTAGGGGGCCAGCAGCCGAACATCGTGGCCGCGGTCAAGGAACTCGCTCGCGAGCGCCTCTACATGCCTCCCGACGCCCCCTGGATATGTAAAGGAGTAGGGCGAGACGAGGGCTATTCGCACGCGGCTAGCTTAGCCCAAGGCACGGCGAGCGGATGCTCTCGGTGACGCATGCACATAGGCAACCGCGAGCAGCAGCGACGCCGCGCCGACCATCACGATCAGTGGCCCGGAGTCGTTCGCGAGCGCTCCAATCACGGTAGCTACGAAGACTCCGGTGATTCCGGCCGCAAACACCTGTTCGTGCGAAGCGCGGAGCGGCTCGAAGATGGCGCGGCGACGCCATGCGATCACTATGAGCACCAGCACGCTGATGCCCGCGCTGATCGGCCTCGTGCCGTTGGTGAGACCGGCCAGCGACAGGCGCCACCGGCGCAGGATCACCTGCCCCAAGTCGCCGGGCCCGCTGGAGCTCGACACGGTGCGGGTGAGATGGGCGCCGCCGCCGATGATCAGGTCGAGGCCGACGAGCGCGGCCACCGCCAGCACCGGCACGATCACCGCCAGCGCGATCGCCCGCCTGCTCGGTCCACCCGGCAGCGAGGCCACCACCGCGGCCGCGCCGCCCGCGCCGAGGGTGATCACCCCGCCCACGTCGGCGCCGAGGCGTCCCACGCCGATCACGAATGCAGCCACCAGGCAGGCGATCGCGAATCCGCGCGGGGCGAGCCGCCGGGGCAGCATGGTGAGGCCGGCACCCGCACCGATCAGCACGGTTACCGCCAGGGTGATCTCCAGCTCGTTGCCGATGCCGAAGAAGCGCGAGCCGCCCTTCGGGTTCGGGCCGATGATCGCGAGCGAGATCAGGTGCGAGCCGAACGCGAGGTCGATTGTGTAGGCGGCGAACGAGACCGCCGCGGGAATCAGCGGCGCGGCGGGCCAGGGCAGCATGCGGTCGCTGAGCGCACCCAGCGCCAGCGAGCCGAGCGCCAGCACCAGCGCCTCTACCGCGTCGCTCGGCTCGAGCGCGGCGGTGAGGAGCGCCAGCGCGGGCAGCCAGAGCGCGCTGAGGAAGATGATCCGGGCGGCCGCTCGCAGGCCGTCGCCGCGCCACAGAAGCCCGAGCACGGCCAGGAGCACCACCCATGCGAGCGTGACCACGCGTAGCGCCGTGCTGCGGTGAGCGAGTACCGCATCGAGACGGTTCGCGAGCCCGCGCACGTACGCCGCGTCGTGGCCCGACCACGACTCGATGCGCTCGCCCTGCATCTTCTTCGGCACGTGCAACCCGAGCGTGTGCAGCACCGTCGGCGCGACATCGGTGGCGGCGACCAACCCGGTGAGCCGCGTCGTGCTCGATCGCAGGACAGCGTGGTAGCCCGGTCCGGCGACGCCGCTGGCGAGCAGTCTGAGGCCGTGCGCCGGCGGCGCCTCCACCACGTACACGACATCGGCCGGCCGCCGGGCGCGCAGGAGCTGGTCGAGCGCGGCCACGTTCGGGAGGCGGGCGACCAGCAGCGAGCCGGGACGCCACAGCAGCAGGGCGCGTCCTGCGAAGCTGGACGGAGGCGCCTCGGCGAAGCTGCCGATCCGGCCCGACTCGTCGGCGGCGGCGAGCGCCTCCGAGCGCTCGGCGCCACTCACGCCGAGGTACGCGACGCTCCCTCCCGCTCGTTCGATCGTGCTGGCGAGCAACCCTGGGGTCACGTCGCCGGGCGCGGCGCCCGCGCGCCGTACCTCGGCATCCCATCCGTCGACGCGGGCGGAACCGTCGGTTGGCACCACGCGGAAGCGCGGCAGGTTGCTCTTATACGCGCGCGTGGAGATGCGGGCGCCCTGCCCGACGTCGATCGCCATCTGCTGCGGCTTGTAGCCGCCCAGCGTGGGGCTCGTGAGCCCGACGGCCATCCCGCGAGCGGCGAGCTGATCGAGCAGCGCATCCCGGTCCCCCGGCAAAAAGGCGATCAGCGCCCGCGGCTGGGAGCTCGCGGAGGCGGGCGCGACGGCGACCCCGAGTAGCGCCGCGGCCAGCAGCGCGGCCCACATGGCTCGCATGCTGCGACACTCTATGGCGAGCCCGATGGAGCACCGGAACTTCGTCAAGTTCACCTTCGTGAAGGTCGATCCGGCCTGGCGCCGGCGCGATCCGGCCGATCGCGCGCGGGACAAGATCGAGTTCGCTGCCGCCTGCCAGGCGTTCGCCGACGACCACTTCCTGCGCACCTATTCGCTCGTCGGCACGCGCGGCGACTGCGACCTGATGGTGCGCACCGTGGCCGCGAGCCTCGACCCCATTCACGAGTTCCACGTCCTGCTCAACCAGACGGGGCTCATGCGCTGGGCCGACACGCCCTACTCCTACCTCGCGATGACCAAGGAGTCCGTTTACTCCGAGGAGGCGCAGCCGCTCGAGCCGCGCCCGGGATCGGACGCCAAGTACCTGATCGTCTACCCGATGTGGAAGAAGCGGGAGTGGTACCTGCTCCCGCCTGAGGAGCGCATGAGAATCATGCGAGGACACATCGAGACTGGCCGGAAATACACCAACATCGATATAAACACCGCCTACTCTTACGGTCTCGACGATCAGGAGTTCGTGGTCTCGTTCAACGCTGACGAGCCCGGCGAGTTCCTCGATCTCGTCCAGGAGCTGCGGGGGACCGAGTCGAGCTCTTATACCCAGAGCGAGACGCCGATCTTCACCTGCATCTCCGCCTCCGTCGAGCGCGCGCTGGGCGCGCTGGACGGCGAACCCGTAGCCATCGAGACACCCATATGAGCGCAAACGGCAATCACTCAACAGTTCAGAACGACACCGAGATCCGCGACATCACGGTGATCGGAGCGGGCCCTGTCGGCATGATCACCGCCTTCTGGGCGGGCATGCGCGAGGCCAGCTCGCGGATCATCGATTCGCTGCCCGACGTCGGCGGCCAGCTGACCACCCTCTATCCCGAGAAGTGGATCTTCGACGTGCCGGGTTACCCGCGGATCCTGGCGAAGGACCTGGTGCACGAGCTCTACAAGCAGTCCGTCGAGCAGTTCCACGTGCCGGTCCACCTCGAGGTGACCGCCGACCATGTGGAGTACGAGCCCGACCCCGACGATCCGGACAAGCAGATCCTGCGCCTGGTCACCGACCAGGGCGACCTGCTCACCCGCACGATCGTCATCGCCGGCGGCCACGGCGCGTTCGAGCCGAAGAAGCTGCCCGATTACGACCTCACCGACTGGGAGGGCAAGGGCGCCCACTACATCGTCACCGAGAAGTCGGCCTTCGCCGGGAAGCGCGTGATCATCGTCGGCGGCGGCGACTCGGCCTGCGACTGGGTGATCAACCTGCTGGACACCGCCTCGGAGATCACGCTCGTGCACCGGCGCGAGGGCTTCCGCGCCCACGAGGTCACCGTCAACGAGATCATGCAGGCGGCCGAGGCCGGCAAGGTGGACCTGCGCGTGCCGTACCAGATCCGCGAGGTCACCGGCAACGGCGCGATCGAGCGCGTCACGCTCTTCCATTCAGAGAGCGAGGAAGAGGTTCACGTGGAGTGCGACGCGGTCCTGCTCCAGCTCGGCTTCAAGACCGCGCTCGGCCCGCTGAAGGAGTGGCCGCTCGAGGTCGAGAAGGGCGCGATCGTGGTCGACCCGGTGATGAAGACCTCGATGGAGGGCGTCTGGGCCGCGGGGGACATCACCACCTTCGACGGCAAGCTGAAGCTGATCGCGACCGGCTTCGCGGAGGCGGCGATCGCGGTAGCGCAGGCCGTCCATCATATCCGGCCGGAGACGAAGATTCAGCCGAAGTACTCAACTAACACCGGCGTTCCAGGCGCGGTCGAGGGGCAGCCCTAGTCGGGTCTCGGGTGTCGGGTGTCGGGTCTCGGGCTTAACTCCCGACACCCGAGACCCCAGACCCGAGACCCCCTACTGCGGCGGCTGCGCCGCAGCCACCCAAGCGAACAGGGAAAGCGTCGAAGTCTCTGCTTGAAGCGTGTCCCCATTCGGCAGCGCGTCCCCGTCCCAATCCCTGACGAACAGGCCTGTGCCGTCGCCGCTGTTCGAGAGCGCGCGCTTGGCGTTGTAGTACGCGAGCGCGTACCAGCGCTGGTCGTGGTCCTGCGCGTACTGGTAGAGCATCCATTGGAGGTACATCGAGTCGTACTGCGGCCCGTGGTTCACGGCGGCGGGGAACTGCCGCAGTGACGCCTCCCCCAGCGCCTTCGCCGCCGCGCACCAGCTCGGGTCGCCGGTGGCCTGGCAGAGCACCTGCTGCGCAGCCATGAACGGCGACTGCACGTACGCCATCAGGATCGGCGAGTTCGGATCGCGCTCGTAGAGCTGCGCCTTCGGGTCCCAGATGTGGCCGTTCGACCAGGCGATGTAGATGCGTGTGCGCCGGAGGTAGTCGGGCCGGTGCGTGACGCTGTAGAGAAGCGCCCCAAGCAGGGCATTC
>JBKPDA010000255.1:0-16469 GCA_046727635.1 Actinomycetota bacterium
CGAGCCGGACCCACTCGGGCGTTCAAGGACGCTCAATCGGTCAATATGACGCCTACGTCAGGGTAATTCGAGCCGCGAAGTCCCGTGACTATTTGGCGTCGAGCCAATTGAGGCCGACGCCCACGTCCACCGCGAGCGGCGGGTCCAGCGGATAGGCGCCCGCCATCTCCTTCTGGACGATTGCCGAGGCGCGCTCGACCTCGCTGTCCGGCGCCTCGAACAGCAGCTCGTCGTGGATCTGGAGCACCAGGCGGGTGGACAGGCCCTCGTCGCGCAGGCGCTTCCAGCAGTTCACCATCGCCACCTTGATGATGTCCGCCGCGCTCCCCTGCACCACGGTGCTGACTGCGAGGCGCTCGCCAAGCAGGCGGGTCTGGCGCTGACGCGCGCGCAACTCCGGAATCCGGCGCATCCGGCCGAAGAGCGTGGTGACGTAGCCCTCGTCGGTGGCGCTCGTGATCGTTGAGGTGATGAACTCCTGCACCTTCGGGAAGCGGTTCAGGTAGCGCTCGATGAACTCGGCCGCCTCCTCCTGGGGGATCTGCAGCCGGTCAGCGAGCCCGAAGGCCGACAGCCCGTAGACGATCCCGAAGTTGATCATCTTGGCCTTCGAGCGCGTGCCGTGGTCCACCTGCTCGGGCGGCAGGCCGAACATCTCGCCCGCCGTGGCGGCGTGGATGTCCTCGCCGCGCGCGAACAGGTCCTTCAGCACGTCCTCGCCCGCGATGTGCGCGAGCACCCGCAGCTCGATCTGCGAGTAGTCCGCCGAGATCAGGCGGTAGCCCTCCTCGGCGATGAAGCAGGCGCGGATCTCCCGACCCTCCTCACTACGGATCGGGATGTTCTGGAGGTTCGGGTTGGTGCTGGAGAGACGGCCGGTGGTGGTCGCGGTCTGGTTGAAGGTGGTGTGCAGCCGACCGGTGCTCGGGCGGATCAGCTCGGGGAGCGCGTCGAGGTAGGTGCTCTTCAGCTTGGTGAGCTCCCGCCACGCCTCCACCTTGGCGATGATCTCGTGCTCCTCGCGGATGGCCGCGAGCACTCGCGCGTCCGTGGAGAAGCCGGTCTTGCCGCGGCGCTTCTTCGATAGCCCGAGCTTCTCGAACAGCACCTGACCGAGCTGCTGCGGCGAGCCGATCGTGAACTCCTCCCCCGCGAGGTCCCAGATGTCGCGCTCGAGCGCGGAGATGCGAGTGGCGAAGTCAGCCGCGATCTCCGCCAGGCGCTCCGTGTCGAGCTTCACGCCCGCGCGCTCAAGGTCGATCAGCACCTCCACCAGCGGCAGCTCGACCTCGCGCAACAGCCGGGTGAGCCCCTGCTCCTCGATCCGGTTGAGCTGTCGGTCCACGAGCGCACGCGTGCTCACCGCCCGCTCGGCCAGGCCGTTCGCGCCCTGCACCTTCGCGCTGATGCTCTCGTCCTCGAGCAGCTCGAGCAGCGGGTACTTCCGCCTCGCGGGGTCGATCAGGTACGCGGCCACCATCGTGTCGTGCTCGAGCGGCGGCTGCTCGGACGGGTCCTCCGACGCCGCGAGCGTCTTCCAGTCGTGGGCCACGAGCGGCCGCTGGCCCCAGGCGAGCGTGAGCGCCGCCAGCGTCTCGGCCTCGCCGACCATCACCTCGTCGCCGCCCGCGTAGGCGGCAAAGCGCAGCGGGCCGGCAGCCGCGCCGTCCTCGGCGAGCGGCCGCTCGGCCGCCAGGGTCGCGTGCTCTCCGTCGAGGCTGCCGACGTCCACCGCCGGCACCTCCACGGCGCGCGCCTCCACCACCAGGGCGGCAGCCTGATACGGCGCGGCCTCCTCCTCGCCGCCGAGCGCCTCCTCGAGGCGGCGCAGCGGGTCGCGCAGCTCGAACTCGCGGAAGTATTCGCGTAGGCGAGATCGATCCGGCTCGTGCGCGACGAGCTGGTCGAGGTCGATCTCCACCGGCACGTCGCGGATGGCCGTGGCCAACTTCTTCGACACGCGCGCGTCGTCGGCGTGAACCGTGAGGTTCTCCTTGCGCTTGGCGCCGGAGATCTTGTCGATGTTGCCCAGCACGTCCTCGAGCGAACCGAACTCCTGCAGCAGCTGCGCGGCCGTCTTGTCGCCGATGCCCGGAACGCCGGGGATGTTGTCCGAGGTGTCGCCCTTCAGGCCGTAGAAGTCGGTGATGAGGCTGGCCGGGATGCCGTAGCGGTCGCGCACGGCCTCCTCGTCATAGACCGTCGTGTCGGTGATCCCGCGGCTGGTGGCCATCACGCGCACGCCGGGCTGCACGAGCTGGAACATGTCGCGGTCGCCCGTGACCACCATCACCTCGATGCCCTTCTCGCGTGCCTGGGTGACGAGCGTGGCGATCACGTCGTCGGCCTCGTAGCCCGGCACCTTCACGTTCTCGTAGCCCATCGCCTCGACGAGCGGGTGCAGATGCGGCCACTGCTCGGACAGCAGGCTCGGCCGCTCGCGGCGGTCGGCCTTGTACGCCTCGTACTCCACCTCGCGACCTGACATCCCGGCGTCCCAGGCCACAAGCGTCGGCTTGACCCCGTAGTCGGTGAGGATCTTCACGAGCATCGAGGCAAAGCCGAAGATCGCGTTGGTGGGGACGCCGCGCGACGTGGCAATCGTCTCCGGCAGTGCGAAGAAGGCTCGGTAGGCCAGGCTGTTGCCGTCGATCAGGAAGAGCTCGGTGCCGTTCTCGGCCACGGCTGGATCTTATGAACGATCCTGGTCGCCGCAGATTTGCCTGCAAGCGGCGGAAGTTTCTCCAGCCGGGCCCTGCTTCCTACTATGCTTAGCGCCCTTTCGCGGCCGCGGGCGCGCCGCGGTGGCCCGCAGGAGAGAGATCAGCAGCATGCCAGTTAGGCCGAGCGCACAGTTCTCGCTGACGCTCCGGGTCGAGCTCGACCGCCGACCGGGACAGCTGGGGCTGCTCGCGTCCGCGATCGGCGCCGCGGGAGGCTCTATCGGCGCGATCGACACGATCGAGACCGGCGAGGCCAAGGCCATCCGCGAGATCACGGTCATGTCCAGCGACCAGGACCACGCCGACGCGATCGTCGCCGCAGTCGAGGCCGTTGACGGCTGCAACCTGATCTGGGTCGCCGACCGCACCTTCGAGCTCCACCGCGGCGGCAAGCTCTTCACCGGCCTCACCGCGCCGATCAAGACGCGCGACGACCTATCGATGGCGTACACGCCCGGCGTGGGCCGCGTCTGCATGGCCATCCACGACGACCCGGAGAAGGCCTACGAGTACACGATCAAGTCGAACACTGTGGCCGTCGTCTCCGACGGCAGCGCGGTGCTCGGCCTCGGCGACATCGGCGCCGCGGCCGCCATGCCCGTGATGGAGGGCAAGGCGATGCTGTTCAAGGAGTTCGGTGACGTGGACGCCGTGCCGATCTGCCTCGATACCAAGGACCCCGACGAGATCGTGCAAACCGTGAAGCTGCTCTCCCCCGGCTTCGGCGGGATCAACCTCGAGGACATTTCCTCGCCGCGCTGCTTCGAGATCGAGAGCCGGCTGCAGGAGGAGCTCGACATCCCGGTCTTCCACGACGACCAGCACGGCACGGCGATCGTGGTGCTCGCGGCCCTGCTGAACGCCTGCCGGCTCACCGGGCGCCGGCTCGAGGACCTGAAGGTGGCGATGGTCGGCGCCGGCGCGGCGGGCGTGGCCGTGGCGAAGATCCTGATGCACTCGGGCGTCACCTCGATCGTGGCCTGCGACCGCCACGGCGCGATCAACGCCGGCCGGCCCGACTACGAGGACAGCTCGATGAACGTGCCGAAGACGTGGCTGGCGGAGAACACGAACCGGGACGGGCTCGTCGGGAGCGTGAGGGACGCGCTCGAGGGCGCCGACCTCTTCGTCGGCCTCTCCGGCCCCGGCATCGTGGAGCCGCGCGACCTCGCGCGCATGAGCCCCGACCCGATCGTGTTCGCGATGGCCAACCCCACGCCCGAGGTGAACCCCGAGGAGGCGGCCCCGTACGTGCGCGTGATGGCCACCGGCCGCTCGGACTACCCGAACCAGATCAACAACGTGCTCGCCTTCCCCGGCATCTTCCGCGGCGCCCTCGACGTTCGCGCGCGGCGCATCACGGAGGAGATGAAGATCGCGGCCGCGCACGGCATCGCGGGCGTGGTGACCGACGACGAGCTGTCCGAGGACTACATCATCCCGAGCGTGTTCAACGGCTACGTGAGTCATTGCGTGGCCGGCGCCGTGGCCGCCGAGGCGGAGCGCAGCGGCGCCACCCGGTCCGAGCCCGAGCGCGTGACCACACAGCGCTTCCGCCCCGAGCGCATCAGCGCGTAAGGAGCGGCTCGTGCGGGTCGCCGTCACAGGCGCCACCGGCACGATCGGACGGTCACTGGTGGACGCGCTGCTCGAGCGCGGCGATGAGGTGACCGTGCTCACTCGCGACGAGGCGCACGCCCATGACGTGATGCCCGCCGCGGTGCTCTACGGCTGGCGCGACCCGCTGCGCGAGCCCGCGCCCTCCCAGGCGCTGACCGGCCGCGACGCGGTGGTGCATCTGGCTGGCGAGCCGATCGCGCAGCGCTGGACCGCCGATGCGAAGCAGCGCATCCGCGCTTCGCGGGAAGTCGGCACCCGCAACCTGGTGGCGGGGCTCAGGGCGGCGGAGCCGCGCCCGCGGGTACTGGTGTCGCAGTCGGCGGTGGGCTACTACGGCCCGCACGGCGACGAGCGCGTGGACGAGTCGACGCCGCCCGCGCACGGCGACTTCCTCGCCGAGGTGGTCGTCGCGTGGGAGCGCGAGTCGCGGGCGGCGGAGGAGCTCGGCGTGCGGGTGGTGAACAGCCGGACGGGCATGGTGCTGTCGGAGCGCGGCGGCGCGCTGGCCAAGATGCTGCCCCCGTTCAAGCTCGGCGTGGGCGGGCCGGTGGCCGGCGGGCGGCAATACGTGGCCTGGGTGCACATCGACGACGTGGTGGGCGCGATGCTGCGCGCTATCGACGACGAGTCGCTGACCGGCGCGATCAACGTCACGGCGCCCGAGCCGGTGACGAACGGGGAGCTGTCACGCACGCTGGGCCGCGTGCTCGTCCGGCCCGCCGTGACGCCGGTGCCCGCGTTCGCCCTGCGCATGCTCTATGGCGAGATGGGCACGATCGTGACCACGGGACAGCGAGCGGTGCCGGCCAGGCTGCTCGAGGCGGGCTACGAGTTCCGGCAGCCTGAGCTCGAGCCGGCGCTGCGCGCCGCGGTGCGGCCCTAGGCGACCTAGGTCAGCGTACGCCTGCGGCCGCGCCGCAGCCGCCCCCAGGCGCTCTCGATGAGGGCGGCCACCGCGATCAGGATCAGCCCCCAGCCGACCACCTCGAGCAGTATCAGCAGCGCGGTGCCCATCGCTCAGGAGCCGTGGCGCTCCTGCTCGTGACGCTCGGCTCGAGCCTCGGCAACGGTGGGCGCGCCGCGCCTCGGGATCGCTCCCTGCACCTTCCAGCGCGAGTCCTCGCGTGCGGGCCAGAGCAACCAGATCGGGATCGCAAGCGCTGTGAGCAGGAGCCCGGTGGCGAGCCCGGGCTTCTCCCCGTAGCCCTTCCGGTCCGACAGCCACGAGGCGATGATGCACGAGGCCAGCCAGATGTAGGTGAGCCAGAGGGCCTTCGCTCCGAGGAGTGCGAATACGGTGGTCATGCGCCCAGGTACGCCCTCTGAACCTCGGGGTTCTCTCGCAAAGAGTGGGAGCTGTCGGTGAGCGCCACCGTGCCGGTCTCGAGCACGTAGCCGCGGTGGGACACGTCGAGCGCGAAGTTCGCGTTCTGCTCGACGAGCAGGATCGTGGTGCCCTGGCGGTTGATCTCCGCGATCGTCTCGTAGATCCGCTCCACCAGTACCGGCGCGAGCCCCATCGCCGGCTCGTCGAGCAGCAAGAGACGCGGGTTGGACATCAGCGCGCGGCCGATCGCCAGCATCTGCTGCTCGCCCCCCGACATCGTGCCCGCCTTCTGCTTCTGGCGCTCCTTCAGGCGGGGGAAGAGGTCGAACACGCGCTCGAGGTCGTCACCGACCCGGGTGTCGCGGCGCAGGAACGCGCCGAGCTCGAGGTTCTCGACCACGGTCATGCGGGCGAAGCAGCGCCGCCCCTCCGGTGCCTGCGACACGCCCAGCCTCACGATCTCCTGCGGCGGGGTTTCGCCGATCTCCTTGCCGTCGAAGCGAATCGAGCCCTCGCGCGGGGGTGTGAGCCCGGAGATCGAGCGCAAAGTGGTGGACTTGCCGGCGCCGTTCGAGCCGATCAGCGTGACGATCTCGCCGTCGTTCACTTCGAGCGAGACGCCCTTTAGCGCCTCGATGTTGCCGTAGAACGTGTGCAGCTCGTGGGCTTCGAGGAGAGCCATCAGTCCCCCGTCTGCTTTCCGAGGTACGCCTCGACGACGCGCGGGTTGCCGCGCACCTCCTCCGGCTTGCCCTCGGCGATCTTCTCGCCATGGTCGAGCACGGTGATGCGCTCCGACACGTTCATCACGACCTTCATGTCGTGCTCGATGAGCACGATTGTGAGACCGCGCTCATCGCGCAGCGTCCGCATGAACTCGGTGAGCCGCGCTGACTCGTTCGGGTTCATGCCCGCGGTGGGCTCATCGAGCAGCAGCATCTTCGGATTCGACGCGAGCGCGCGAGCGATCTCCACCCGGCGCTGATCGCCGTAGGCGAGGTTGATCGACATCTGGTGGAACTGATTCGCGCGCAGGCCGACGAAGTCGAGCATCTCCGCCGCCTTCTCCCGCGCGGTCTTCTCCTCGCGCCTGACCGAGGGGAGCCTGATGATCGATCCGAACAGGCCTGCCTGCATCCGCGAGTGCTCACCCACCATCACGTTCTCGAGCGCGGTCATCGTGGCGAACAGGCGGATGTTCTGGAACGTACGCGCCATGCCGGACTTGAGGATGCGGTCGGGGCGCGCACCGGTGATGTCCCGCCCCTCGAAGGTGATCCAGCCGGAGCTGGGCTGGTAGAGGCCGGTGAGCATGTTGAAGAAGGTGGTCTTGCCCGCTCCGTTCGGCCCGATGATCGAGACGATCGAGCGCTCGGGCACCGAGAAGCTCACGCTGTCGACGGCCACGAGGCCGCCGAAGATCTTCGACACGTTCGCCGAGTCGAGGATCAGGCCGCTGCCGTCGTGCGCGGCGGCTTCGGACGCGGCGGTGGCCGCGGAAGTCTCCGATGCGGGGAACGTCTCGCTCATGCGCGCGCCTCGAACAGGCTCTCCTCGGTGCCGGCGACGGTGCCGACGCCTTGGGTCTCGCCGGCACCCACGCCCTCCGTGAGCTCGAGCTGTCGCCTGCGTTCGGGAATAAGCCCCTGCGGCCGCAGGACCATCATCACCACGATCAGGAACCCGAAGATCCCGAAGCTGAGCTCCGTCAGGTCGAAGTTCAGCCCGATCTTGTGCGGCAGGTCGTGGAATGGGCCCGGGATGAAGTAGGTGTCGATGTAGGACAAGACCACCGCCCCAACGACCACTCCCCAGATGCTGCCCAGGCCGCCGAGGATCACCATCGCCAGCACGAAGATCGAGAACGAGAACTCGAACTGGTCGGCGTTCACGGTGTTCAGATATGCCGCGAGGAATGAGCCCGCGACCCCGCCGCACGCGGCGCCCGTCGCATACGCCATCAGCTTGGTGCGAACAAGCGGCACGCCCATGCTGGACGCGGCGACCTCGTCTTCCCGGACGGCGATCCAGGCGCGGCCCAGGCGCGAGTCGCGCAGCCGGAAGTTCACCAGAAGAACGAGGAGAACCAGGCCGAGGGCGGTCCAGTACCACGGTCTCAGGTTCAACGGGCCGAAGGCGGAGAGCCCAGGCAGGTCCGGCGAGTCGATCGGGGTGATGCCCTGGCGGCCGGCCGTGAGCGAGTAGTGGCCGATGTGCAGCGAGTCGCCATTAATGGCAACGCGGCCGATGATCTCGCCGAACGCCAGCGTGACGATCGCGATGTAGTCGCCGCGCAGGCGGAGCGTGGGCAGGCCGATCAGCACGCCGAACAGCGCCGTAAGCGCAGCCGCGGCGACGAGGATGAAGAGGAAGTTCGCGTGGATGCCGGGCAGCTTGTCCACCACGCCCGTGACCCCGATGTGAATGCCCTTCTCATGGTTGGAGTAGGCGAAGAATCCCGAGCCGAACCAGCCGATCGTGTAGGCGCCGATCGCATAGAAGGCCACGTAGCCCAGGTCGAGCAGGCCGGCGAAGCCGACGACGATGTTGAGCCCGAGGGCCATTACCGAGTACGCCAGCGCCTTGGTGGCGTTGTCGATGAACGCACCGCCGGCGGAGCTGAAGAACGGCAGCACGATGAGGAACACGAGCGCCGCCACGGCCACGCTCTGCTTGACGCGCTTGGGCAGGTTGCGCCAGCGCTCGGAGATCGCGTTCCGGGTCTCACGCAGGGTGTTCATCCCGCCTCGCGCGTCTCCTCTCCGAGCAGGCCCTGCGGCTTGAAGACCATGATCAGGATCAGGTAGCCGAACACGATCGCCGGTGTCCAGGTGGTGGCCAGGCGGTCGTCCGAGATCTGCTGGATGCAGCCGATGATGAGGCCGCCGAGCACGGCGCCCTTGAGGTTGCCGATGCCGCCCATCACCGCTGCGGTGAAGGCGATCAGGCCGGCCTCGAAGCCCTGGTCGAAGCGGATCGTGGTCTCGTAGAGCGCGAAGATCAGCCCGGCGGCGCCGGCCATCAAGCCGCCGAGCAGGAAGGTCAGCGAGATCGTCTGATCCACGTTGATTCCCATCAGGCGCGCGGCTTCGGGGTCCTGAGCTGTGGCTCGCATCGCCTTACCGAGGCGCGTGCGGTTGACGAACGACACGAGCAGGAACACCAGCGGCACGGTGGCCGCGACCGCCAGCACGTCGGCGTGTGTGATCGGGACGCCGGAGATGTGGAAGAAGACCTTCTGGGCGTTGATCAGATCGTCGACCGAGTGCTGCGAGCCGCCGAGCCACTCGAGGCCGACGTTCTGCAGGATGAACGAGAAGCCCACCGCCGTGATCAGCGGGGCCAGCTTGGGCGCGTTGCGTAACGGCCTGTACGCCACCCGCTCGATCATCACGTTGAGAACTCCGCACCCGATCATCGCGACCACGCCCGCGACGGCCAGGCCGCCGATGACGCCGAGCCCCGAGGTGGCCAGCCCCACGCCCAGCGAGCTCCAGACGCTGAACGAGACGAACGAGCCGATCATGAACACGTCGCCGTGGGCGAAGTTGATCAGCTCGATGATTCCGTACACGAGCGTGTAGCCGATCGCGACGAGCGCCCAGATGGCGCCGTTCGAGATGCCGTCCTTCACGTTCGTGGCGATGTGGGTGAGGCTGTGGTCCGCCTGGAGATCGTGGATCGCGAAGGCCACCGGCAACGCGAGCAGCACGATGATGAGCCCGTAGCGGGAGAAGAAGCTCCGCAGCGCAGCGACTACCGGCGAGACGCCTCTCGTAGCCCTGGCGGGAATGCTTGCCGCTTCCAAGTCGGTGTCGAGTCTAAGTCAAAGGTTGAGTGGAGCGGGCCGATTTGGCATCGGCCCGCTCCACCCGAATAGCCCGTTCTTACGCCTGGGCCTTGATGACCTGGTCGAACGTGATCTGACCGTTCTTGACCGAGTAAAGGCCGTAGTCAGTGTTCGTTGTATCGCCGTTCTGATCAATGCTGTAGGTGCCGAGGACGCTCTGGCGGTCCTTGGTCGCGAACAGCTGATTGATCACCGACTGGCGATCGTTGCCCTTGTCGCCGGCGCGCTTGATGGCGTCGAGAGCGAGGCTCATCGTCTCGAAGCCGTAGAGCGCGTACGGGTCAGGGTTCGCGTCGCCGTAGGTGGTCTTGTAGTCCGAGAAGAACTTCTGACCAGCCGGCGGGTACTTGTCCGGCGACAGCGTCGCAACCGTGCACTTCACACGGCTGTCGAGGCTGGTCGGGAAGCCGCCCTTCTTCGGGTCGACCCAGGCCGACTCGCAGAGACCGTCCGGACCATAGATCTTGGCGTTGGGCACTCCGGCGGCGATGTCCTTGGTCAGCTGGACACCGTTGTTGTCGGTGATGCCGCTGAGGAACACGCAGTCGGTTCCCTTGCTGTTGATCTTCGAGGCCACGGAGCGGTAGTTGGCCGCCTTCGGGTCCCAACCGTCGTTGCCAAGCGCCGGGATGCCGGCCGACTTGAGCGACGCGACGGCGTTCGTGGCGAGGCCCGAACCGTAGACCTCCTTGTCATTCAGGATGTACGGCTTCGTGCACCCCTCCTGCTTCATCACGGTCGCGACGGCCGCCGCCTGCACCGTGTCCTTCGGCACGACACGGACGTACGTGCGCTTACCCGTGGGGTAGTACTTGGCGGGCTCGCCCGGCTCGGCGCCCGCGGCGTTGGACGTGAGTCCGACCGCGGTGTTCGACGGGCTGATCTGACCGATTCCGGCGCGGTTCAGGATCGGGATCGAGATCGCGCTCGCGCCCGAGTTGAACTCGCCGAGGTACAGGATCGTGTCCTTGTCCTGGGCGGCCTTACGGGCGTCAGTGGAGACCTGGCCTGGGTCCCACTTGCCGGCCGTGGCCGTCGAGTCATCCAGCGACACGTACTTGATCGTGTACTTGCCGGCCGTGTTGTTCGCCTGCTTCAGGGCCAGCTTGATGCCGTTCACCAGCGCATCAGACTGAGGCTTCGATGCCCCCTGGAGCGGAAAGCTCGAGTAGATCGTGAGCGTGGTACCGCTTACGCTCCCCGAGGTACTGCCTCCGCCGCCGCCGCCACCGCAGGCTGCTACGCCCACAGCAGATGCCACGACGAGGCTCGATACTGCAAACCAACGTCCTCGCACGGACATTCCCTCCTCTGGGAAAAATGGGGTGAGAGGCCGGCGATACTAGCCGTGGCCCGCTGACCTTGCAACGAACTGCAGCGCCTGTTGCCTTTAAGCCTTTGTTGCGTGGCTGCAGCGGGTTTCCCGACTTTGCGGCGAGAACGTGGGCGGCGCGCCGCTGTCTGTATGTTGACGCGCGATGCGCATCGGGATCCTCACCGGAGGCGGTGACTGCCCCGGCCTGAACGCGGTCATCCGCGCGATCGTGCGCAAGGGCATCGACCGCTACGGGCACGCCATCGTGGGCTTTCGAGACGGCTGGCGCGGACCGCTAGAGAACGCCTACGAGGAGCTCACGATCGAATCCACGCGCGGGATCCTGCCCCGTGGGGGCACGATCCTCGGCTCCTCGCGCACCAACCCGTTCAAGCGCGAGGACGGCTTCGACCGCATCCGCGAGAACATGCAGGGGCTCCACATCGACGGGCTGATCGCGATCGGCGGGGAGGACACCCTCGGTGCGGCCGTGAAGCTCTCTGAGGCGGGGTTGCCCGTGATCGGCGTGCCGAAGACGATCGACAACGACCTCGGCGCCACCGACCTGACCTTCGGCTTCGACACCGCCGTGCAGGTGGCCACCGACGCGATCGACCGCCTCCACACCACTGCGGAGAGCCACCACCGCATCATGATCGTGGAGGTGATGGGCCGCCACGCCGGCTGGATCGCGCTCCACTCGGGGCTCGCCGGCGGCGCGGACGTGATCCTGATCCCCGAGCGCCCGTTCGACATCGAGGAGGTGTGCCGCCTGATCCGCCGCCGTCACGCGCGCGGGCGCTACTTCTCGATCGTCGTGGTGGCGGAGGGTGCGCTGCCCGTGGAGGGCACGCTCGAGGTGCTCGACGGCGAGACCGACGAGTTCGGGCACGCCCGCCTGGGCGGCATCGGTCAGGTGCTGGAGCGCGAGATCGAGCGGCGAACCGGCTTCGAGTCCCGCGCCACGATCCTGGGTCACATCCAGCGCGGCGGAACGCCTACCGCCTTCGACCGCGTGCTGGCCACCCGCCTAGGCGTCGCGGCGATTGACGCCGCGAGTGATGGCGCCTGGGGCATGATGCCGGCGCTGCGCTCGATGCGGATCGAGCTGGTGCCGCTCAGGGATGCGGTCGAACAGCTGCATCTCGTGCCGACTGAGGACTACCTCGCGGCGGAGGCGTTCTTCGGGTGAGGTCTCGGGTCTCGGGTCACGGGTGTCGGGAACGACGCGGGCCCAGGCCTTTCCCGAGACCCGAGACCCCAGACCCGAGACCCTTCTTAGGCGTTCCCAGTCAGCTTCGCAACGAACGGCTTCACGGCCCGCACCGTAATCGCGATCACCACGAGCGCGACCGTTATCAGGAACGGGTCCACGGGCTTGTATCCGAGCGCGAAGCCCACGAGCCAGATGGCCAGCCCGAAGGTGAGCGTTATGAGCAGCCCCATTGCGGCCCGGAAGCTTATCCGGATGGCGGTGTGGAGAAGCGGCTGCGGACCTTCGTGACCGCGTTGAACGCGGCGAGCATGGCCTTCTCGCCCTGAGAGTCGCGCTGCGGGAGCAGGCCCAGCCCGCGGGCGAACGCCGCGCCGTCGTAGTAGGCGGTGTTGCGGACGATCTTGCCGTCCTCCACCTCGACGCAGTCGCAGCCCCGGACCTCGATCCGCTTTCCGGTGGGCTCGATGCCCTGGAACGGAGCGCCGCGGAACGTGCCGCGCGCCCGCCACTCGACAGCTACGACGCTGGCCGCGGCCGTCATGCGCTCGACGACGAACTCCATGTCGGGGAACGCCGCGAACATGCCGGAGAAGAAGGCGCGAATCTCGGCCGGTCCGCGGAAGATGCCGACCGGAATCAGCTCGTCGATGCCCTCATCCGACCAGTACGCGGCCATCGCGTCCGGGTCGCGCGCCGCGACGGCATCGAAATAGCCGCGCGCCACTTCCTCGCTCATTTGCGCCTTGGTACGTCGTTTTTGCGTGGTGGCTGCCATGGAGGTGAACATAACACCGCGATCGGCGGTTGCTACGCCAAGGCTTCGGCCAGCTCGGCCACGACCTCGCCGACTGCGTCAGCGCCGCCCTCGCCCGCGGCGCGCACGATCCGGCTCCCCACGATGACTCCATCCGCGATGTCGGCCACCATGCTGGCCTGCTCGCCCGTGGAGATGCCGAATCCCACGGCCACGGGCACGCTGGCGGCTGCCCGCACGCGACCGACCGTGTCCGCCAGGTCGGGCGGCAGCTCGCCGCGCTCCCCGGTGACCCCGGTCAGCGAGACCGTGTAGACGAAGCCGCGGGCGTCGGCCGCGATGGTCGCGAGGCGCTCGGCGGGCGTGTTGGGCGCAGCGAGCGGGATCAGCGCCAGCCCGCGCTTGTCGCAGGCCGCGCGCAGGTCGGCGGCCTCCTCGTGGGGAATGTCAGGCACGATCAACCCGGCGGCGCCGGCGGCCGCGGCGTAGTCCGCGAAGGCGTCCACCCCGAGTCTCAGCACCGCGTTGGCGTAGACCATCAACACCACCGGCAGCCGGGGGGACAGCGCGTCGCACACGCGCAGTACGCCCTGCAACGTGGCGCCCGCCGCCAGCGCGCGGGTGGCCGCGGCGTGGATCACCGGGCCATCGGCGAGCGGGTCGGAGAAGGGCACGCCGAGCTCGATCAGGTCGGCGCCGGCGTCGGCGCAAGCCTGGCCGACCGCCATCGACGTCTCGAGGTCGGGGAAGCCGCCCATCAGGTACGGCATCAGCGCCGCCCTGCGCCCGTGCGAGGCGAAGGCGGCGGCTATCCGGTCACCCAAGCCTCAGCACCTCGTCGAGGTCCTTGTCCCCGCGGCCCGACAGCGTCACCAGCTCGGGCCCCTCCCCGTCGTTCGCGAGCACCCACGCCAGCGCGTGCGCTGACTCGAGCGCCGGGATGATGCCCTCGAGGCGGCAGACCCGCTTGAAGGCGTCCACGGCCTCGTCGTCGGTGACCGCGACGTACGTGGCTCGGCCGCTGTCGCGCAGCTGTGCGTGCTGGGGACCAACGCCGGGGTAATCGAGCCCGGCGGAGATGGAATGCGCTTCCAGGATCTGGCCCTCCTCGTCCTGGAGCACGGCCGACATCGAGCCGTGGAGGACGCCGCGCATGTCCGTGCTGAGCGGCGCTCCGTGGCGCCCGGTCTCGATCCCCTCCCCCGCGGCCTCGACTCCGATCAGCTCCACTTCCTCGTCGTCGAGGAACGACACGAACGTGCCGATCGCGTTGGAGCCGCCGCCTACGCACGCGATTACTCGTGACGGCAGCCGCCCGGTGACCTCGAGGAACTGCGCGCGGGCCTCGTCGCCGATGACCCGCTGTAGGTCGCGGACGAGCGACGGAAACGGCGACGGCCCCACCGCCGAGCCGATCACGTAGTGGGTGTTCGCCACGTTCGCCACCCAGTCGCGGATGGCTGCGCTCACGGCCTCCTTCAGCGTGCGGGCGCCGGCCTCGACCGGCGCCACCGTGGCGCCCAGCAGCCGCATGCGCTCCACGTTCGGGTGCTGGCGGCGCATGTCCTCGGTGCCCATGTAGACGATGCACTCGACGTCGAGCAGAGCGCACGCGGTGGCGGTGGCCACGCCGTGCTGGCCGGCGCCGGTCTCGGCGATGATGCGCGTCTTGCCCATTCGCTTGGCGAGCAGCACCTGCCCGAGGGCGTTGTTCACCTTATGGGCGCCGGTGTGGTTGAGGTCCTCGCGCTTCAGGTGCACGTCGCGGCCGGCGGCCTCGGAGAGACGGCGCGCGTGGTAGAGCGGGCTCGGCCTGCCCACCCAGTCGCGCAGCAGGCCCTCCAGCTCGAGCTGATAGCCCGGGTCCGAGCGGGCCGAGAGCCACGCCTGCTCCAGCTCGTCGAGCGCCGGGATCAGCGTCTCGGGGACGTAGCGGCCCCCGTAGGGGCCAAACCGAAGTTCCACCGCGCTCATACCGCGGCCTTCTGCACCGCGCCGTCGGCCTGGGCGACCGCGCGGAAGAACGCCTCGAGCTTGGCCGGGTCCTTGCGGCCGGGTGCTGCCTCCGTGCCGCTTGCGGTGTCGACGGCGAACGGGTGCACGGCGGCGATGCCGACGCCCACGTTGTCGGGCGTCAGGCCGCCAGAGAGGACGATCGGCACGTGCCGGTCGTGGGCCTCGATCAGGTCCCACTGGAAGGTCTCGCCGGTGCCGCCGCGGTGCCCGGGAACGTACGCGTCGAGCAGGTGGTAGTCGACCTCGTAGGAGGCGAGCGCTCGGATGCTGCCCGCGTCCTTCACCCGCACCGCCTTTATCACCTTGCAGCCTGTGCGCCGGGCAGCCTCGCGGCAGAACGCGGGGCCCTCGTCGCCGTGCAGCTGAACGATGCCCAGCGAGCAGCGGTCGGCCAGCTCGGCCACCTCGTCGAGGGTGGCGTTCACGAACACGCCCACCACCTCGACCCTGCGGTGCAGCTCGGCGCCGATCTCCTCGCCGACCTCCGGATCACAGCGCCGGGGGCTGCCGTCCCAGAAGATCAGGCCAACCGCCCAGGCACCGAGCTCGGCGGCCAAGCGGGCGTCCTCCGGGCTCGTGTTTCCGCAGCTCTTGACGCGAGTCATGGCGCCACCAATGGTGGCAGCTAGCGCGGTGGCGGGGCTAGTGGACTAGGGGAACGGGAACGTGCCTTGGCTCTGCGACGAGCCCGAGTCGACCGAGGCCGGGCGGTTGCCGAGCGTGACCGTCGCGCTCTTCAGCTTGCCGCCCCGGTAGTACTCCACGACAACCTTGTCGCCGGGCTTCTTAGTGGCCAGCACCGTGGCGATGTCCTCGGGCTTCGAGATCGGCTTGCCGGCCACCTTCACTACCAAGTCGCCGCCGGCGACCAGGCCACTGCTGAGCTGCGTGGAGCCCGCCTTGAGGCCGGCCTTCGCGGCCGGGCTGCCGGACGTCACGTCCTGTACCAGGGCGCCCTTGCTGGTGGGCAGCTTCATGCTCTTCGCCTCGTCGCTGGAGACCGCCGCGGTGCTCACGCCGAGGAAGGCGTGAGCGACCGTCCCGCTCTTCTCGAGCTGCGGGATCGCCGCCTTGGCGGTGTTGATCGGAATCGCGAAGCCGATCCCCACGTTGCCGTTGCCGTTGCCGCCGGTGGCGATCTGCGAGTTGATGCCGATCACCTTGCCCGCGGCGTCGAGCAGCGGCCCACCGGAGTTGCCCGGGTTGATTGCGGCATCAGTCTGGATCACGTTGTTGATCGTGAAGCCGTTGGGCGCCTCGATCTGGCGCTGGAGGGCGGACACGATGCCGGTGGTGACGGTGCGGTCGAAGCCGAACGGGTTGCCGATGGCGATCGTGGGGTCCCCCACGCTGATCTTGCTCGAGTCGCCGAGCGTGAGCGGATGCAGGTCGGCCGACTTCGGGTTGACCCGTATCAGCGCCAGGTCGGTGGAGGGATCGCGGCCCACCAGCGTGGCCTTGATCAGGTTGCTGTCGCCGAAGCGGACGGCGATCTGCGAAGCGCCTTCCACCACGTGCGCGTTCGTGAGGATGTTGCCCTTCATGTCGATCACGAACCCCGAGCCGGTGGCGGTGCCCTGTGAGCTGTCGCCGAACGGGGAGTTGGAGCTCTGGTTGACCTTGGCCTGGATGTACACGACTCCCGGGC
>JBKPDA010000256.1:0-8055 GCA_046727635.1 Actinomycetota bacterium
GCCGTCGCGCAACAGCTCGGGCATCCCGCCGCTCAGCGACGCCACGACCGGCGCGCGCGCCAGCCCGGCCTCCACGCACACGAGCCCGAGCGGCTCGTCCCACACGTACGGGGCAAGCATCGCGTGCGCCGAGGCGAGCACCGCGCCCAGCTCCTCCGGGCCGAGAAAGCCGCGCAGCCACCCGGTGACGGCGCTCGAGCTCCGCGAGCGCCTGCACGGCCACGTCCGGCCCCTTCTCCTCCTCCACCCGGCCGACAAACGCGATCGTCGGCTCGGGGCTTGGGCTCCTCGGGAGCGAGGCGTACAGGTCCTCGTGCCGCGTGCCGGGATGGATCACACGCTCGAGCACCGGCTTGGTGGAGGGTGGCACCGGGATGAACGAGCGCATCACCTCCGTGTTCCACATCACTGCGGCCGGCACCGGCGTCTCGAACTCCAGCCGTCGCAGCTGCGGGTCGGCCCGATCGACCGCCCGCATGCCGGCCGCCCAGATGCCTCGCAGCCCGGTGTCGCCCGGGTAGAGATGGCGCAGGAACTGGTCGTAGCGGTAGATGCCGGAGAACCACTGCTCGCCCACGCTCCAGGCCACGGGCACGCCCGACAGCTCGAGCACCCGCAGCGCCGCCTGCGGCACGTTCGCTCCGTTGAAGAAGAAGATCAGCTCGGGCCGCTCCCGCTCGAGCGCTGCGCGCGCCGCCCGCACGGCGGCGACGGTGAACATCGGCGCGCGCAGCGAGTGTGCCTTGGTGGGCTGCATGAACTGCAGCGTGCGCAGCACGCCGGGCTCGCTGGGCCGCCCGCCCTCGCTGGAGGTGAGCACCGTGACCTCGTGCCGCTCCCGCAGCGCATCGACGATCCCCGCGCAGCGGAGCTCGTATCCACCCACGGCCTCCGGCGGGAAGAGGTTCGAGACGACGAGGATTCGCACGGGCGCCCCTACGCGGGCACTACGGCGGCCTGCTTCTGCCACTCGAGCTGAGCGGCCAGGCCGTCCTGCAACGACGTGTGCGGCTCGAAGGCCAGGGCGGCGCGCGCGTGTGAGGTGTCGGCAGAGGTGTCACGCACGTCCCCGTCCGCCTCACCGGCGTATTCAACGTCCAGCACGATCCCGGTCAGCCGCGACACGATCCCCAGCACATCGCGAACGCTGGTCTGGGAGCCGCCGCCGAGGTTGTAGACGCTCCCGGCCGGCACCTCGGCGACGGCGGCCTGGATGGTGGTCACGACGATGTCGTCGATGTAGGTGAAGTCGCGCGTCTGGTGGCCGTCGCCGAACACCGTGATGCGCTCACGGTCCAGTGCGGCGCGGATGAAGCGGTTGAATGCCATGTCCGGACGTTGCCTCGGACCGTACACCGTGAAGTAGCGCAGGCTCACGGTGTGCAGGCCATGGGTGGCGCTGTAGGCCTGGCAGAGGTGCTCGCCCCCGAGCTTGGTCACGCCGTAGGGGGACACCGGGCGCGGTACCGCGGTCTCGGGAGTGGGGAAGCTCTCTGCGTTGCCGTAGATCGACGAAGACGACGCGTACACGAGCCGTGTCTCGGGTGAGCCGAGCAGCGCATCCAGCACGTGCTGCGTGGCCACCACGTTGTTCTGCACGTAGCGCTCGAAGCGCCCGGTCCAGCTCGACCGCACACCCGGCTCGGCGGCCAGGTGCAAGACCACGTCGCAGCCCTCCACGAACTCGCCGAGGTCGCCGCCCGACAGGTCGATCGGCACGAAGTCGAAGTTGTCCCAGTCCTTCGCGCGGTGGCTCAGGTTGGCCAGCTTCGACCTGCGGACGTAGTTGTCGTTGAAGCAGTCGACTCCGACGACGTGGACGCCTTGGGTGAGGAGCGCCTCGGTGAGATGGGAGCCGATGAACCCCGCGCAGCCTGTTACTAGAGCACGCTTGAGCATCCGAGGCACCGCTCGGAGCGTACCCCGAACGAGGTACAGCGTCTACGCGCCCGCCCGGAGCCGCCGCGCCTTCACGGTGCGCGTGTTCGCGTCACTTGCGACGGTGGTCGTGCTCAGCGTGTGCGCCAGCACCGCGGCGTCGCAGAAGTACTCCGGCACCCACTCCTTGCGGCTGAACAGCTGGGTCTGGTCCGAGTGGAACGGCGAGCTCGGATTGGTGGACAGCGAGTAGGTGAGGATCGTCCTCGCGTCCGGGCACGGCGAGTCGTTCCAGGTGACGGCCTGGACGTACGAGGAGCCGTCGTGCACAGGCGAGAAGCCGGAGCCGTGGGTGAAGGTGGAGTAGATCGCGTTGAAGTTGCCGTTGGGATCCCCGGGGCCGCCGTGGATCGGGACGCCGTCCGGACCCTTCTGCACGTCGCCCGGTGCCGCGTTGAGCGGGATGTGCGCCGACTCGATGTCCGAGATCGCGTCGCCGAGCGCCAGCCGCACGCTGGGGTTGCTCGTATCGAGCGTGTTCGGCGTGTGCACCGGGTCGGAGGACTCGAACGGGTGCGCCCAGGGCGAGGGCTCGGCGCCCGAGGCGTGATCCCAGAACAGCCGGAACAGCACCGCGCCGCGCGAGCTCAGGTTCTCGTGCAGGTCCCAGGCGGCCAGCACGTTGCAGGCATCGCCGATCTGCACCGGCGCCCCCGACGAGGTGGGGGCCACGCCACCGGGCATGGAGCGGCACATCTTCACGAGGTCGTCGCGCACGAGCTCCCCGGCGTACTGGCGGTTGCTGAACACCATGTTCTGCATGTCCTGGCGCGTGAACCCAGGCGGGCCGAGTCCGTCGGTGCCGTCCACGCGCGCCTGGGTCATGATCAGCCCGATGCGCGTGCGCAGGCTGCGCGCGGTGTTCTCGTCGCCGATGATGCGCGCGAAGCCGGTCAGCGGCTGGTGCGGGTTGGCCAGCCAATAGCTGTCATTCGAGTTCGTCACGTAGTCCTGACGGAACAGGTGCGGCAGGTGGCTCGGGCCGAACAGGCCTGGCCGCACCGAGTCCGGGTCGGTGTCCCACTGACAGGCAGAGCGCGATCCGTCCAGCACGGGCAGGCCCAGCAGCTTGAAGGTGGCGGTGCCGAGCGCCGTGTCGCACGCCTGCGCCTTGGCGTTCGACACGTTCGGAATCGCCCCGATGTCGGCGTAGAGCGCGTGGCCGTCGCGGTCGGCCACGATCGTGTTCACCCACGGGATGCCCTCGTACTTCTTCAGGATGTCGAGCTCCTGCTGGGCCGAGTGCGCCATCGCGGTGTCGAAGAAGTGGTTGAACACGCGGAAGTTGTCGGCGTTTGCGTCGGCCATGGCGAACGCGGTGGTGGGCGTCCAGGGCAGGGGCACTCCCACCAGCTCGTTGAAGATCGGTCCGAAGCGGCTCGACCAGAGCGCGCGGCTCTGCGGCTTCAGCGAGCCGTCCGGCTGGCGTACCTCGACCGTGACCGTGCGGCTCGTCATCTGCTCAGGCTTGCCGTCGTAGAGGTAGGTGGTGGGGGAGCCCGGCACGAGCGTGAGCTGGTAGGGCGTGAAGCGATAGGCGGTCGAGACCGTGTGGCTCCAGGCGAGCCAGCGCGTGTTACCGATCAGCACGATCGGCACGCCGAACAGCGACGCTCCCTCCACGTTGAACTTGCCCGGGATGTGCGCCTGCGCCTGGTAGAAGCGCTCGGGGCCGGTCCACGGGAAGTGCGGGTTGCCGAGCAAGAGGCCGTGCTTGTGGTCGCGGGTGCCGGCGCTGCCCACCGCCACCGCGTTGCTGCCGATGGCGCCAAGGACCGGCAGCAGCCCCGTCAGGCTTTGCGCCGTCTGCTGGACATTGAGGCCCGCCGCCGGGATCGGGAGCGTGGGAGTGGGCGGCCGCGCCTCGGCGATGCCGTTGATGGCCACGTCGCCGCTGGCCAGCTCCACCAGCTGGTAGAAGCGCAGATAGGCGTCCATCTCGGAGATCGGGCGCACCCAGGGCTTGCCGCGGCAGGTGCGATCGGGCACGCCCTTCGTGCCGCCGACGTCGTGCAGGTAGCGGTTGTAGCCCGCCACGTAGCCGCGCACGCCCGCGAGCACCTCCGGCTCCGGCCCGAGAGGCGGCTTCAGCGACAGGAGGTGCTGGACGATGCCCGAGTCCTTGATCTGCTGGAAGAAGAAGTCGGAGTCGAGGTTGTTGGCGGTCTGGTCGTTGCCGCCCTGGTAGTAGCTGCCGTCGGGCCCGAAGAAGCGCGACCGCTCTGCACGCACGGTCACGTAGTCCTCGGCCATCACGCACAGGTTGTCCTGGGCGAAGGCGTATCCGTAGCCGTAGCCGAGGTCGCCGAAGCTCGACGCCTCGATGTGCGGGATGCCGTGCGCCGTGCGCCGGATCGTCGCTCGATACGCCTGCGCGCTCGTCGCAGACGCAAGCATGGCGAGAAGCAACAGCCCCGCCAAGAGCACCCCTGCCCCCAATCGGCGTCCCACTGAGCGCGGCATCGTACAGATGGCGTCCTCGCTCGGCGCCGCTTCCGCGAAGCGGCGGCTTAACGCCCCCCTCGCGCGGGGCCGCTTCCAGGGGTGGAAGAAAGTTGATCCTGCAACTAAACTTGAGGTGTGAAAACCTCGGCGAGAAGCGGCCTCGAAGGAGTACAGCTCGACGCGTGGCGCGCGTACCTGCTCAGCCACGCGGCGATTAGGCGCGTCCTCGACGCCGACCTGCTCGCCCACCACGGCCTTACCGCGCGCGACTACGAAGTGCTGCTGTTCCTCGCCCAAGAGGATGGCAACCGGCTCGCGATGTCGGAGCTCGCCGATCGCACGATGCTCACCCGCTCGGGCGTCACCCGCCTGATCGACGGCCTCACGAAGACCGGCCTCGTGGAACGGGTCTCGTGCCCGTCGGACCTGCGCGTGTCCTACGCGCAGCTCACCGCGCGCGGCATGGATCGCCTGAGGGAGGCCGGGCGCACGCACATCGAGAGCGTGCACGCGACGTTCCTGGACCACTTCTCCGAGTCCGAGGTGGAGACCCTCGCCGACCTTCTTGGCCGCCTGCCGCACTCGCCTGACGGCGGTCAGTGCTCGGTGGAATAAGCCGCGCGGCGGCGAGCGCGCATTCAGCATTCCCCCTCCGGCCTGGATGAGCACCCCATGCTGAGCCACTGCCGCCACGGCCGGCCGACTGCCGCCACCGACCACCGCGCGAACTACGCTGAAAGCAGCGATGTCCAGCGATAAAGCCGAGCTGCTCGAGTCGGAGGATCCGTCGCGGGGGGTCAACCTTCGGGTTCCCTGCTTCACGCAGATCGACGAGCAGGTCATCCGGGACCAGCTGGAGCGAGACCACTTCTTCTGGCTCGATCTGGAGGATCCCAGCGAGGAGGACGTGATCGCCCTCGCACGGCTGTTCGGCTTCCACCCGCTCGCCCTCGAGGACGTCCGCGCCTTCAACGAGCGGCCAAAGCTGGACGACTACGGGGAGTACGCGTTCCTCGTCTTCTACGGCGCTCACGAGCGGGAGCCCGGGCAGGAGGACGAGCTGCGCGAGGTCCACCTGTTCGTGTCGGGGCAGTACCTGATCACGATCCATCGGGAGCCGCTGCCCACGCTCGACGAGCAGCGCAGCAAGATCGAAGGGCGCGTGATGCACAGCGAGCAATTCCTGATCTATCGGGTGCTCGACGCGCTCACCGACAGCTTCTTCCCGGTGCTGTCGAGGATCGACGACGAGATCGACGAGGTGGAGGACGAGATCCTCGAGCGGCCCACGGACGAGCTGCTTCAGCGCATCTTCACGCTCAAGCGCGATCTCGTGGCAATGCGCAAGGTGGTGACGCCGCAGCGCGACATCTTTGCCCGCTCGATCGACCAGCTTGCGGTGCTGCCAGGGCTACAGCTGGACGAGCGTGACTACTTCCGCGACATCTACGACCATCTGATCCGGATCTCCGACCTGATCGACTCCTACCGCGACCTCCTCGGCGGAGCCACCGACCTCTACCTGTCGACCGTCGCCAACCGCCAGAACGAGGTGATGAAGCAGCTGGCCGTGGTGGCCACGATTTTCCTGCCGCTCACCTTCCTGACCGGCTTCTTCGGGCAGAACTTCGGCTGGCTCGTGAACCACGAGCTCGGCTCGCCGGGTGCTTTCTTCGGTCTGGGAGTCGGCGGGATCGTGCTGTCGCTGGCGCTGCTGTGGGTCTGGTTCCGCCGCAAGGGCTGGATGTAGCGGGCGGCTATTTCTCCAGGACCCGGCTGAAGCGCTTCTCGGTCTCGTAGGTCATCGTCTGCTGGAAGGCGGCCAGCAGGGCGTCGCTCGCCAGCGGTCGCAGGCGCTCGAGCGCCTCGCGCAGCCGCGTCCACTCGGCCGACGTGGTGTCGCTGCCGGGCGGCGGCAGCGGGCCGAGCACGTCGTCAACGAACACCCGCACGAACGCCTGCGCGACCGCGCGCGAGTGCCGCAGCACCTGCTCGGCCACGGCGAGCACGTGGGTGATGTCCACGCCGAAGTTCACCAGCTCCTCGCCGGCGCGCAGCAGCGTCGGGCTCGGTACCTCGAAGCGGCCGTCGCCGAGCGGGTGCAGGAGGCCCAGCTTCAGCGCCTTGCGCAGCACCTTCTCCTCGAACGGGCCGTTGAAGCGCTCGTCGAGCTCCTCCTGGGTCACGTACTCGGGCTGCTCGTCGCCGAAGGGCGCAAGCAGGGCGCGCTTGAAGCCGAGCGCCTCCTCCACCGCGCCGGTGGCGCCCTGCACGAGGCGCTCGATCGCCTTGAGGTTGTAGCCCTCGGCCTGCATCTCCTGGATGAGCTTGATGCGGGCCACGTGGTCGGACCCGTAATAGCCCGTGCGTGCGCGGACCTGAGGTGGCGGGAGCAGCCCGCGGGACTGGTGCGCGCGGATGTTTCGCACGGTCATACCGGTGCGCTGAGCCAGCTGGTCGATCGTGAGCTGCTCGTCGCCGTTCGCGCTCTGTTCCTCGGCCATTGCCCTCATGGTACGCGTAACATGTTACATCAATCGGTGTAACATGCTGCCATGACCACCAAGCAGATACGTGAAGACCAGCTCGACCTGCACGGGCATTCCGTGAGCTACCGGATCGCGGGCGAGGGACCCACCGTCCTGCTCATCCACGGTGTGACGGGCAGCTCCCAGCAGTGGGAGCCGGTCATGCGCCTGCTCGCCGACCGCTTCACGGTGCTCGCCCCCGACCTGCTGGGCCACGGGCGCTCGGCCAAGCCGCGCGGCGACTACTCGCTCGGCGCCTATGCCGCCAGCTTGCGTGACCTTACGGTCGCCCTCGACGCCAAGGCCACGACTGTAGTGGGACATTCGCTCGGCGGCGGCATCGCGCTGCAGTTCGCCTACCAGTTCCCAGAGCGGACTTAGCGGCTTGCGCTCGTCTCGAGCGGCGGCCTGGGGCGCGAGGTCCACTTCCTACTGCGCGCGGCCACGCTTCCGGGCTCCGAGCTGGTGCTCCCGCTGATCTCGAACGACCGCGTGCTGGGCGCCGGCACGGCAGTGTCCGGCTTCCTTGGGCGGCTCGGCCTTCGCACCGGGCCCGACATCGCGGAATTCGCGCGCGGCTACGCCACGCTGGCCGACGCCGACGCGCGCCGCGCATTCCTGCACACGCTGCGGGCGGTGATCGACCACGGCGGCCAGCGGGTGAACGCGGCCGACCGCCTCTACCTGGCCGAGGACATGCCCAGCCTGATCGTCTGGGGCCGCCGCGACCCGATCATCCCCGTCCGCCACGCCGGCGCCGCGCACCGCGGGATGCCGGGCAGCCGGCTCGAGGTCTTCGAGTCAGCGGGACACTTCCCGCAGCTCGACGAGCCCGACCGCTTCGCGGACACGCTCGCCGACTTCATCGAGACCACCGAGCCGGCCCATGCCGACGTGGAGCTCATGCGCGCAAGGATTACTCAGTAGCCGCCGTACTTGCCGGAGCTCGAGCTGCTGGAGCTGCTGCTCTTCTCCACCTTGGCGCCGCTCGGCCCCACCACGTACCACTCGGCGCCGAACGCCTTCTCGCCCTGACCCTTGACGTCTCCGGGCTTGGAGTCCTCGGCGTAGTAGTAGAGCGGATGTCCGGCGTAAGTCACCTGAGTCTTGCCGTCGGTGCGGCTGCTCGTGCCGAGCTTCGACG
>JBKPDA010000257.1:0-11647 GCA_046727635.1 Actinomycetota bacterium
GTGTAGGTCGATCGACGGATCCTTCGCGAAGGGGCGCAGCGTCTGGCGCTTCGGCTCCATCGCGGCGTAGATCTTCTGCCTCAGGATCTTCTCGTCGAGCAGGTCCTGCATCCGGATGCCGAGGCGCGCCGCCTTGTCCGCGTAGCAGGGCCCGATGCCGCGCCTCGTGGTGCCGATCTGGAGCTTGCCGAGCTTGGTCTCGCCCTCCTGGTCGAGCAGCAGGTGGTAGGGCATGATCATGTGCGCGTTGGCCGAGATCCGCAGGCCGCCGGTGTCGACGCCGCGCCGGCGCAGCTCATCCAGCTCGGCCGTGATCACCTTCGGATCGACCACCACGCCGTTGCCGATCAGGCACAGCTTGCCGGGGTAGAGGATCCCCGACGGGATCAGGTGTAGCCGGTAGACCTCGTCGCCGCGAACGATCGTGTGACCGGCGTTGTTGCCGCCCTGAAAGCGGATGACCACGTCGGCCTGCTCGGCGAGCAGGTCGGTGACCTTTCCCTTGCCTTCATCGCCCCATTGGGCGCCGACTATCGCCAGTCCCGGCATACCAATGCGAGTGTACGCAGCGCCGCGCCGCTACGGCGACGACGCTATGCGCAGGTCGCGCCCCATCATCGGGATCGGTGTGCCGGTGACCTCCTCGAGGCGCGAGACCGTGCGCTGACCGATCTGCTCTCGTAGCTCGTCGACCCCCGGGTTGCTCGTGACCACGATCGAGCGCTCGTTCTGCCAGCGCTCGTTGACGATCGAGTAGAGCTGCTCGAGCACCCACTCCGTGCGCTTCTCGGCGCCGAGGTCGTCGAGGTGGAGGAGGTCCACGTCGCAAAGCCGCCCGAACAGCTCGGTGTACGACCGTCCAGAGCTGTCCTCGTACGTCTCCTTGATGTCGGCGAGCAGGCGCGGAACCGAGTAGATCGCCACCGACCGCCCCGCCTCGAGCGCGGCCTTCGATATCAGCATCGCCAGGGAGGTCTTGCCCGTGCCGACGTCGCCGAAGAACCACAGCCCCCGCCCCTTGTCGAGGTTCTCCTCGATCTCGCGCACGAACTTGCGCATCTCACGCAGCAGCGCGGGATCCAGATCGCAGATCGGCTGGCGCTCGAAGGAGACGCCGCGGAACCGCTTCGGGATTCCGGTGCCGATGCGCCGGCTCTGCACCCGGTTGATGCGGCCCTCCCTGCACGCACAAGGCCGGGCGACGTTGGTCTCCTCGTCGAGGATCCACCCGCTCCCGTCGCAGAGCCGCTCGGGGCAGAACCCAACGACCTCAGCCGGCTCGTTCACCCTGCTTCGTCGACCGCGTCGAACGATGGCACCCCAGCAGCTCCGTGATCGCGGTAGAGGTTCGCGAACTTCGGATAGCGCGAGAGGAACGTGAGCACCACGTCGCCGACCGGCCCGTTGCGGTGCTTGGCCACGATCACGTCGGCCTCACCCGGGCGCTCGGAGTCGCGGTTGTAGTACTCGTCGCGGTAGATGAAGGCCACGAGGTCGGCGTCCTGCTCGATCTGGCCCGACTCGCGCAGGTCCGACAGCAGCGGCCGCTTGTCGGGCCGCGCCTCAACCGCGCGCGACAGCTGCGACACGGCGATCACCGGGATGTTCAGCTCGCGCGCGAGGATCTTCAGGCCGCGGCTGATCTGACCGATCTGCTCCACCCGGCTGGCCGAGCTGTCCTCGGGCCGCATCAGCTGCAGGTAGTCGACGATCAGCAGCCCCAGCTCCCTGCGGGCGTGTAGGCGGCGCGCCTTGGCGCGCACCTCGAGGATGCCGATGTCGCTGGTGTCGTCGACGTAGAGCGGCGAGCGGGCCAGCTTCTCGGTGGCCTTCACCACCTTCGGCCAGCGATCGGGCTTGACACGGCCCTTGCGCAGGTCGTCGCCGTTCAGCTTGGCCTGCGAGGCGATGAAGCGCTGCGCGAGCTCCGTCTCCGACATCTCGAGCGAGAAGAGCGCCACCGGGCGGTCGTGGTCGATGGCCGCGTTCTCGGCGATGTTCGTGACGAGCGCGGACTTGCCCATCGACGGTCGGGCCGCCAGCACGATGAGGTTGCCGGGCTGGAAGCCGCCGGTGAGGTCGTCGAGGTCCTTGAAGCCGGACGGCGTGCCAGTGAGCGCGATGCCCTGGCGCGACACCAGCTCGAGCTTGTCCAGCTCGTCGTGGAGCACGTCCTCGATCGACCGGAGCTCACCGGTGCGGTCCTCGTGCGCGACGTTGTAGAAGCGGCTCTCGACCTGGTCGATCAGCTCCTGCACGTCCCCCGCGTGTGCGTAGACCTCGTCCTGGGTCTCTCGCGCGGCGTCGAGCAGCTTCCGCAACAGGGCGTGCTGCTTGACGATGCGGGCGTAGTGCCTGACGTTGCCCGCCGCCGGCACCATGCTGGGCAACGAGTGGATGTACGCGGGGCCCCCGGCCTCCTCGAGCTCACCTGCCCGCGCCAGCTCATCGCTTACGGTGACGGCGTCGACCGCCTCCGGCTCCGACTTCTCCTTGAGCCGCCGCATCGCCTTGAAGATGCGCTGGTGTCGCGGCCGGTAGAAGTCCTCGGCCTTCAGACGGGTGTCGATCAGGACGGCGTCGAGGGCCTGCTCGGCGAGCAGGATGGCGCCGAGGACCGAGGTCTCCGCCTCGAGGTTCTGAGGCGGAAGCTTGCCTGAAGCCGCCTCAGACGGCTGAGGTATGGAAATCGCCACGACCGCTCAAGGCTAAGAGTGGGCGAGGCTAGAAACGAGAGGGCGGCGGAGGTTCATTCCGCAGTCACGATGGTTTTTATCTCTGCGGTAACGCCCTCGGACACCTCGACCGTGACCATGTGCGTGCCTGTGGTCTTGATCGGGCTCTCCAGGTGGACCTTGCGGCGGTCCAGCTTCAGTCCGCGCGCCTGACGGATCGCGTCGACGATGTCCTGGGCGGTGACCGAGCCGAACAGTCGGCCGTCGTCGCCCGCCTGCTGCGGGATCGTGAGCACGGTCTTCGTGAGCAGCGCCGCGTTCTCCTCGGCGCGCTCCGCCGCCTCCTGCGCCGCGCGCTCCGCGGCCTCCATGCGCCGCTGCGCCTCGGCTATCGCCCCGGGCGTGGCCGGCTGCGCAAGCTTGCGCGGCACGAGGAAATTGCGCAGGTAGCCGGGCGAGACGTCGACGACGTCGCCGCGGTCGCCGAGCGACTCCACGCTCTGCAGCAGGATCGCCTGAGCCATCGCCTACGAAATGACCCCGAAAACCGAGTCCGGCAAGGACGCAGGGAGACCGTAGGGCGCTGGCCCGCGGTCGACCGAGGACGCAGCCGGGCGACGGTTTGCAGGGGTCATCGGTCGCTGACGTACGGGAGCAGGCCGAGCTCCCGGGCGCGCTTAACCGCACGGGCCAGCTGACGCTGGTGACGCCGGCAGGCCCCGGTGATGCGCGCGGAGCGGATCTTGCCCTTCTCGCTCATGGCGCGGCGCAGGGTGCCGAAGTCCTTGTAGTCGACCACGTCGACCTTGTCCCGGCAGAAAGCGCACGGCTTCCGACGCCCGCCGGAACCCGGGCCCTTCCGCCCATCGCGCCGGCGCGTCTGCTGCCTGCTGCTACCACGCTGTTTTGCCACCTGAGAAGAACTCCTTCGGAACGTCTAGAACGGGATGTCGTCGTCCCCGGCTCCCGAGCCCGACGGAGCGGCTTGGAAGTCCGCCGTGTCGGCCGGAACGTCGCTCTGCGGCGTAAAACGACCACCGTTCTCGGCGCCATCCCGGGAGCCCAGGAACTGGACAGAATCGGCAATGATATCCACCGACTGGCGCTTGTTGCCCTGCTGGTCCTGCCACTCGCGCCATTCCAGGCGCCCGTCGATGGCCACCGGGCGACCCTTTGACAGGTACTGGGCGCAGTTCTCGCCCTGCGCGCCCCAGACCGTGACGTCGAAGTAGTTGGGCTTGTCGACCCACTGGCCCGACTCGTCACGCCTGCGCGTGTTCACCGCTATGCGGAGGCTGCAGACCGAGTTGCCGCTGCTGGCGATGCTGCGCAGCTCGGGATCGCGCGTGAGGTTGCCCGTTAGGACGACTCGATTGATATTCGTGGCTGCCATGGAAACTGCTCCTTCTCGATCGGCGAACGGCTGTGGGGAATTCGGTCTAGCGAGGGTACAGCGGGCATCCGATGGCACGGGGCCGAACTGCCGGGAAGTTCCCCGAATGTGGGCTGCTTTTTACGAAGTCGTTGCGGAAGCAGGCGAGGGCGCAACAGAAGCGGCTCCGGCAGCGCCGTCGCTGGAGCGGAAGGCCTCAGCGATCAACTCGTAAGAGCGCCGCCGAGCGCCGTGATCGTGGATGATGGTGACGACCATGACCTCGGAGGCGCCGTACTCCCGAGCGACCTCCTCGAGCCCTGCGCGCACCGTGGCGGGGTCGCCGATGACGCCGCGCCGGTTACGCACCAGCCCGCCTGGCGCGGGCGTTTGCGCGTCCTGAGACTCGAGGAAGCGGAGCGCCTTCTCCACCGGCGGCACCGGTATGAGCCGACCCTGGTGGAGCAACCGCAGCGTCATGCGACTGCTCGACGCGAGCCGCTGAGCCTCCTCGTCGGTCTCCGCGCAGATCGCCCAGACAGCCACCGACAGGCGCGGCGCCACCTCGGCCGGCGTGTCTTGGAAGCGCTCGCGGTACATCGCGGCGATCTCCGCGCCGTTCGGATTGATGAAGTCCGCGAATGAGTAGGGCAGCCCGCCTTCGGCCGCCCACAGCGCGCTTTGGGGCGACGAGCCGAGCAGCCACACCTCCGGCCGCTCCGGCAGGCCGGGCAGCGTGCGCGACAGATGCGCGAAAGGATGGGTGTCCGGCAGCGTGTCCTTCAGGTAGCCGAGCAGCTCGGCGAGCTGCTGAGGGAAGTCGTCCGGCGAAGGCTCGCGGCGGTCGCGCTGGAGAGCGAACATCGTGCGCGGGTCGGTGCCGGGCGCGCGTCCGAGGCCGAGATCGATGCGGCCCGGGAAGAGCCCGCTCAGCGCGCTGAAGCTCTCGGCGACCTTCAGCGGGCTGTAGTGCGGCAGCATCACGCCGCCGCTGCCCACGCGCAGGCGCGAGGTGGCCGCCGCGATCGGCCCGATCAGCACCTCGGGGCTCGCGCTCGCCAGGCCGGGCGTGGCGTGGTGCTCGGCCACCCAGTAGCGGTGGTAGCCGAGGTCCTCGGCGTGCCGCGCCAGGTCGATCGTGTTGTGCAGAGCGTCGGAGCCTGTCGAGCCCTCCGGGATCGGAGACTGGTCGAGGACGCTGAGGAGGAGCGGAGCGCTCACGCCTCGACTCTCGCCCCGACCCGCTCGACCTCGCTGACCGGCGCCGCCGCCTGCCGCGGCCGCACGCGCGGGATCAGCACCGCGCTGACAATCGCCCCGAGCCCCGCAAAGGCCGCACCGACCACGAACGCATGATGGAAGCCGCTGGTCAAGGCGGGCTTGAGCGGGACGTGCCCGGCCAGGTCCGACGTGCGGGCCGTGGCGATCGTGGCCAGGATCGCCAGCCCGAGCGAGCCGCCGATCTGCCGGGAGGTGTTCACCAGCCCGGAGGCGAGCCCTGCCTCCTGCGGCGCACTCCCCGCCATCGCAGCGATCGTGACCGGCACGAACGCGAGGCCGACCCCGACCGCCGTTATGAGCTCGGCTGGCAGGACGTCGACCACGAAGCTGCCGCCGACCGGCGCCGTGCCGAACAGCAGCATTCCGCCGGCCACCATCGTCATCCCCAGCGCGAGCAGCGGTCCCGCGCCGACGCGCGCGGCGCCCTTTCCGGCGATCTGCGCGCCAACCGCCACGGACAGCGCCATCGGCAGGAAGGCGAGCCCGGTGACGATCGGGCTGAGGCCACGGACCTCCTGCAGGTAGAGCGACACGAAGTACCACATCGCGAACGACGAGGCGCCGAGCAGGAGCATCACGATGTTCGCCGCGGACAGCTGTCGGGAGCGGAACACGCGCAGCGGCACGAGCGGCGCCTTCGCCAGCCGACCCTCGATGAGTAGGAACAGCGCGATCAGCGCCAGACCGATCGCGAGCGTGACGATCGTCCGTGCGGATCCCCAGCCGTAGTGGTCGGTGCGCACGATGCCGTACACAAGCACGACCAGGCCGAGTGTGACCGTCACCGCGCCGCTCACGTCGAAGCGGCGGCGCGCCGCGTCGTCGGCGCGGCTCTCCGCGACGATGCGCGCGGTGGCCAGGCCGGCCAGCACGCCGATCGGGATGTTGATGAAGAGGATCCAGCGCCAGCTGAGCAGATCGGTGAGCACGCCGCCGAGCAGCACGCCCACGGCGCCGCCGGCGCCTCCCATCGCGCCCCAAAGGCCAAGCGCCCGGTTGCGCTCGTCGCCTTCAGTGAACGTGCTGGTGAGCACCGAGAGGCTGGCTGGCGCGACCACCGCGCCGCTCAGGCCCTGCAGCGCGCGGGCGGCGGTGAGCCACTCCTTGCTCTGCGCGAGGCCGCCCGCAAGCGAGGTGACTGCGAAGGCCAGGAGTCCGGCCACCAGCAGGCGGCGCCTGCCGAGCAGGTCCGCCGCGCGGCCGCCCAACAGGAGGAATCCGGCGAAGGTCAGCGCGTATGCGTTGACGACCCACTGCAGCTCTGTGCCGCAGAAGTGGAGGTTCGCGCGTATGGACGGCAGCGCCACGTTCACCACCGACACGTCAAGGATCACCATGAACTGGCCCACGCAGCAGAGGATCAGGGTCCAGGTCTTACGAGCGTTGTCTGATAGTTGCGTACTCATGTGAGCACGACGATAGACCTGCCCGAAAATGGACAGCGGTTAGCTGTCTTCTGAGTCTTCGAGCTTCGGAGCGTCGGCCACGGAACGAGGCGCCACGGTGGCCGTCTCCTCCTCCGGTGGCGCGATCTCGCGCGGGCGGCCCGCCTGGCGCGGCGCCGGCGGGGGCGGCGAGCCCGGCTTGAGCCTGATCATTCGGAAGCGCAGCACGCCGTCGGTGATCTTCAGCGTGTGGTCGAGGCGCTCGAGGAGATCGCCGCCGTCGGTCTCGAACTGGAACAGGTGGTAGTCCGCGTCGGCACGGTGGTCGATCTCGTAGGCCATCCGGCGCATACCCCAATCGTGGACGCCAACCATCGTGGCGCCGCTCTCGATCATCGATTGGACGTTGCCCACGATCTCGCGCCGGCGCTCGTCCGGTGCGTTCGAGTCGAGGAGCAGCATGAGGTCGTAGAGCCGCATGGAGTGCCGGACCTTAGCAGCGCGTGGGGGGCGAGTAGCGGCTTTGCGGGCCTTAAGCGGGCATGCCAAGGCGGCGAGCGGACGCGGACCCCGGTCTCATCGACCGGATACGTTGGGGAAACGTAGGACGGCTGGTCGCGCTGCTCGCCGCAGGCATATTGCTTGCTACCGGGCCGCGTGGCTGCGGGGCGTCGGAGCGGCAGCCTGTTGTGGTGAAGGCGGCGCCCGTGCAACTGGACAGTGGACAGGGCGCAGTGGGCAGGGCTGTCGCTTCTGCGCCGGTCGCGAAGCCCGAGGTCAAGGTTCGGCGCAAGCCCGGTGCACGGCCCGTCCGGCCCCGGCGTGCCCACCGGGCGCGGAAGCGGATCGTCGCGAAGCCGCGCGTCGCGAAGCCGCGCGTCGCGAAGCCGGTCGCAGCTCAGCCGGTGGCGAGCCCGCGGCCGTCGACGACCTTGTCGGTGCCAGCGGCCACCGGCGAGTTCGGCCCCTAGCGCGAGGCGAAGCGGCCGCTCGGCGTGTCGGGCTTCGGCGCCTCGCCGGCGCGCTTGGCCTCGATGTCGGCCAGCTGGTCGTCCACCCAGTCGCCCGGGTTGCGCGCGGTCACGATCCGCTTCAGGCCCTCCGCCCGCCAGGTGCGCTCCACCTGCGACATGGTGAGGGCGCGGTGGATCGCATCGGCCTGCTCCTGCACGTCGAACGGGTTCACCGATAGCGCGAACTCCGCCAGCTCCTCGTGCGCGCCCGTGTTCTCGGACAGCAGGCTCACGCCGCCGCGCTCGTTCACGAGCGGGCCCTCCTTCGCCACCAGGTTCATGCCGTCGAACATCGCGTTGACGATCAAGAGGTCGTAGTGCTTGTAGGCGGCAACCGCCTCGTCGAGGTTCTCGCGCAGCTTCAGGTCGATGGGCATCCAGTCGGTGGTGCCGTGGCGATGGTTCACCACGGCCACGAGCGCCTCGATCTTCTCGAGGTACTCCACGTACTCGGGCACGTCTTGCCGCGAGGGCATGAGCTGGGCGATGAACGTGACGTTCTCGCGGAACTCCGGATGCTGGGTGAGGAAGAGGTCGAACGCGGTGAAGCCGCGCAGCACGTTCTTCGACAGGTCCGCGCGGTCCACGCGCAAGATCAGGTGCTCGCGCCGCCGGCGCAGCAGCTCCCGCTCGTACTCCTGTACCTCGGCACGCTGGGCGGTGCGCTGGAAGCTCTCGGCCGAGATCGGCAGCGGATAGGCGCGCACCCACACATCGCGCCCCTCGTAGGTGACGATGCCGGCCTCCTCGTCCACATCCATGTGGAACAGCTCGCGGCAGCAGAGCATGAAGTTGCGCTTGTAGGTGGGGGTGTGGAAGCCGACGATGTCGTTGGCGAGCACGCCCTCGTAGATCTCCTCGCGGATGTCGCGCGGCAGCACGCGCCAGGCGTCCGGCTGTGTCCAGGGGATGTGAACGAAGTGGTGGAGGAACGCGTCCGGCTTGGAGTGCCGGATCGTGCGTGGCGCCAGATAGAGGTGGTAATCGTGCAGCATCACCACGGCGTCGCCATCCGACATCTCCTCGAGCACCGCGCGCGCCATATCGTCGTTCACCGCGCGGTAGCCGTACTCGAACGCGTCCACCTCGTTGCGACGGATGTCCGGCGCGTTCGAGAGGTCCCAGAGGTAGTGCTGGATGAACCAGAGCAGCGGGTTCGCCACGACGTTGTAGAAGCGGTCGTAGGCCTCGGGGTCGCTCTCCACGAGGCGCACCCGGTATGTGGTGTCGTCCACCTGGCAGTCGAACGAGCGGCCGCCGTGCTGCCGGCTCATCTCCACGTCCTCGTCGGTCATCGCCGACGCGATCCAGAGCGCGTCGCGATGGTTCACGAGCCCCGTGAGCGCCGTCACCAGGCCGCCGCCCCCGCGAGTGACCCTCACCTCGCCCGAATCGTCTCGCTCGAACGTGGCTGGACCTCGGTTCGAGACGAGTACGAGTTGGGCCTGTGGGGTCATGCCGAGTCAGAGAAGATGCGAAGCCAGTCGCGTAGAAGCCTAGGGGTGAGGAAATTCTTTCGCACGTGCTCTTTGCCGGCTCGTGCGAGGCGCTTGCCCAGCTCGGGCTCGCGCAGGATCTCGAGCGACCGCTCGGCGCACTGCTGTGGTGACGACACGAGGTACCCGGTCTCGCCGTCCTTAACCTGAAGCGGGATCCCGCCCACGTCGCCGCCGATGAACGGCCGCGCCTTCCAAAGCGCCTCCGACACGGTCAGGCCGAAGCCCTCGCGGGTGGACTTCTGGATCACCACGTCAGCCTGCGACTGGAAGGCGTTCACCTCGATCGCGCCGACGTTGTTCAGGTTGTTGAGGATCTTGATGTCGGGATCGCCCTGCGCGTACTCGAGCGTGGAGTTGAAGAACTCCCAGCCCTCGGGATCGTCCGTGGCCATCGAGCCCACCAGCGCCAGCTGCACGTCGGGGATCTCGGCGGTGACGGCTCGGTAGGCGTCGATCACGCCGATCGGGTCCTTCCACGGATCGAAGCGAGAGACCTGGCAGAGCAGCGGCCGGTCCACGTCGACGCCGAACTGGTCGCAGACGAACGCCGCGTCCTCGGGCGAGAGCGCCATGTTCTTCGGCGACAGAGGGTCGATCGCCGGCGGGCAGATGTGCACCTTGCCGTTGCTCTGCAGCCCAGCCGGCACGTATGACTGGAGGTGGAAGACCGAGTCGTCGTACTCGTGCACGAGCGGCACGATGCGCTCGATCGTCTCGGGGTTCGGGGTGGACAGATCGATGTGGCAGCGCCAGACCCACTTGCGCGCCTTCTCCGGCACGTGCTGGCGCACGGCGGCGGGCTGGGGGTCGTGGACGATGATCACGTCCCAGCCGTCGGTGAGCTCGAGCGCGTTGATGCGGTTGTAGCGCTCGTAGATGACCCATTCCTCGTCCGTGAGCACTTGCTCGGAGCCCTGGAGCGAGTTGTGCATCAGCTTCGTGACGTTATAGAACTCCTCGCGCCCGATCATGATCTGCCACTCGGCCTCGATGCCGACGTCGCGCATGAGCGGCACGAGCGTGTACAGGATCTCCGACACGCCCCCGCCGAAGGCCGTGGCCGAGAGATGTAGCACCTTGAGGCCTTGCAGCCCCTCCACCAGCTCGCGGATCTCCTCGACGAGCGGCCGCCCGACGAGATGCGTGTAGTCGGCCAAGCTCTTGTGGCCGACGGCCACGGGCTGCAGCACTTAGCTCACTCCTTTGTTCGCGCGTCTTCCAGACGCAGTGACTGACAAGGCCTCCCGAACGCGGGAGCCTACTGTTCAGGTTCGGAGAGGTACTTGACGAGGGTGACGGAACCGTCGCCGAACTCGCACTCGTCCACGGTCGCTCGGATGATCGCCCGGCCGAGCTCCTGCTCCTCGAGCGAAACCGACCCGCTGTCAGCGCTTTCGATCTCGAGCACGAGCCGGTCTTCGCCCAGCGAGAAATCGCAAGAGAGCTGCTCGCTGGAGTCCTCCCGGACGAGGCCGGTGGCGGCCTCGGTGACGGCCAGCTTCAGGTCCGCGACGTCCTCGGGCTGAAGCGGCGTGAGCCGGCATACCGCCGACAGCGCCAGACGCGTGAGGACTATGTATTCCGGCTTGGCCGGCACCGTCAGGCGGACGCTGTGCGTACCGCTCTCGACCGCGCTCATCTCGTCTCCGTTTCCTGTGCTCTGTGAAACCTAAACGCAACGCGCTCCATGCCGGCGTCAAGTTTCTCCAGGAGCTGCTCGTGAAGGCGCTCGTTGGCGCTCGCAACTATGGACATCTGGTACTCCGCACCCGATCCGAGCAGAGGCCTGTCCGCGAGATCGCTCCCCGCTGCGTCGGTGACCACAGCGCCCGCCTCCGTGAGGCAGAGCGCTGCCGCAGCGAGATCGTACGGGGAGTTGTTCAGCACCGCTCCGCCCCCCACTCGCTCAAACTCGGCGCGCGTCTCCGGCACCTCCTCCACCAGGCGCGGGCCGGGCTCGACATACGCGTCCAGCTGCCCGGTGACGATGCGAGTCATGTCGTAACAGGCCGAGCCGAGCTCGAACGTGGCGCCGCCCACGGAGGAGCCGTCCACGAGCTCACCCAGCAGCTCGGCGTAGAGGCGCATCGGGCGGCCGCGGAGGCCGTAGGTCCAGAACATCCGCTCGAGCGAGGTGTTCCGGGAGAGCATCGCCGGGCCGCCCTCGGTCAGGCCTCGGCCGCGCTCGGCGAGGAACACGTGGCCCGACTTGATCTCCGCCACGCAGCCAACGCTCACCTCGCCCATCGTCACGTCGTCGCGCAGCGGCGCGGCGGCCACCGACACGCAGCACGATTCGAAGCCCGCGAGCGCGGGGCGGGTGCCGTCGATCGGGTCGACCACCAGCACGGTGTCCGCGCTTCCGGACGGCATCACCAGGCCGCGGTCCTCGGAGTAGAACGCGAGCTCAGGCGCGCGCTCG
>JBKPDA010000258.1:0-11084 GCA_046727635.1 Actinomycetota bacterium
GGCTCGAGTCGATCCACCCATACACGCGCTACTCGGTGGTCACAGAGGTGCTCGACGACGGCTCGATCCGGATCGTGCGCCGCCGCCACCAGCCGGTTCGGACGATCGACGGCACCTTCACGTTCACGTCCGAGCCCGAGAGCGAGGAGGTCCATTCGGGCGACCTTCCCGCCGAGACCATCGCTGAGCGCGCGGAGACCCTGCGCCGGCAGGCCGCCCTCGACACCGAGGCGCAGCGCGAGCGCTACGAGGTGGCCGCCGACGCGTACGAGACCGCGCTGATCGCCAAGGGCGGCGAGGAGCAGCAGGCGGCTGCGCGCCGCGCCGCATCTGCCGCGCTGTCGGAGGGAATCAACCGCAACCTCCGCGAGCCGCCGCTAATCGAGTGACGCTGCCGCGCCGGGGCGAAATAGGATCTGCATCGTGCTAGAGGCTGAAGCCCACGCCGTTCGGGAGAGAGCGACCGGCGGGGCCGAGGTAGTGGTGGACAGCGTCTCGAAGAGGTTCGGACGCGTGGTGGCGGTCCGCGAGGCGTCCCTGCGACTCGAGCCCGGCGAGTTCGTGGCGCTCAACGGTCCCTCCGGCTGCGGGAAGAGCACGCTGCTGAACATGATCGGCAGCCTGCAGCGGCCGGACTCCGGCTCGATCGAGGTCGACGGCCACTCGATCTCGCACCTCGACTCCACCTCCGCCTACCGGCGCGCGACGGTCGGCTTCGTGTTCCAGCTGCACCACCTGCTGCCGATCCTCACCGCGGGCAGCAACGTGGAGGTGCCGCTGATAGGCGCCGGGGTGGGCCGCCGCGAGCGGCGCGAGAGGGCGCGCGAGCTGCTGGCGGAGGTAGGTCTCGCCGAGCGCGTGGACCACCTGCCCTCTCAGCTCTCGGGCGGCGAGCGCCAGCGCGTGGCCGTGGCGCGAGCGCTGGCCAACCGTCCGCGGCTGCTGCTGGCCGACGAGCCCACCGGCGCGCTCGACTCGAAGAGCAGCCTGCGCGTGCTCGACCTGCTGGCGAGTCTGCGCGAGCGCTACGGAATGACGATGCTCGTGGTGAGCTACGACCCCGAGGTGGGCCGCCACGCCGACCGCACGGTGCGGATGGCGGATGGGCGGGTGCTGGGTTGACGCTTGGCTTCCGCGGGCGGCCTCCGGGCGGGGCATGAACGGCAGCAATAAGCAGCGGGCTCGAAGTGTGATGTCATCACACTCCGGACCCACTCCTTTTATCGCTGCCGTTCGCTCGCGGCCAAGCCGAACGCACTGCGCCGCTGCCGCCCTAAGCCCGCGCCAACGACTCCGCCGGCATCAACCGCGTCACCCGCCACGCCGGGTACAAGCCGCCGAGCACCCCAATAGCCACACCCACCAGCGCCCCGCGCCCGAGGCCCCAGGCAGTGATGTGCGGCGAGACGAACGCCTCTGCCGACAGCGCGCTCACCGCCAGCTGCGCTCCCGCCAGCCCGAGGGCCAGGCCGATGCCCGCCCCCAGCAGGCTCACGCCCACGCCTTCGCCGAGGATCAGCGCCGCCACGCGGCCCGGGCTCCAGCCCACCGCCGACATCAGCGCCAGCTCCCGCTCGCGCTCGAGCACCGCCATCACCATCGTGTTGGTCACGCCTATCCCGCCGAGCGCAAGCGCCAGGACCACGATCACCAACACGGCCTTGCTCACCAGCAGGCTGTTGGCGTCGGCGCGTGCCGCCTCACCCGGGTCGTTGATGGCCACCGTGCCGGGGAAGCGGCGCTCGATCGCCTTCGTGGTGGGTCCGGCCTTTGCGTTGCGATCGAGGGCGATGGCGATCGTGGTGGCGCCGCCGGGGTGGCCGGCGATGGCCTGCGCGGTGGCGAGCCCCATCACCGCGCCGGAGTCCTCGAACGTCACGCCCGAGTGATAGATCCCGGACACGGTGTAGGCGCGGCCCTTGATCTTGATCTGCGCGCCGGGGGCGATCTTCGCCTGCTCGGCCAGCTGGTCGCCCACGATCACCTGATTGGGACCGGCGGCCCGCTGCCCCTGGGTGATCACCAGCCGCTGGCCGGCGAAGCTCGACGGGTCGATGCCGAAGACGATGGCCGACGGCTCATGCGGGATCACCTCGATGAGCAGCTGGATCGGGGTGGCCGCGGCCACGCCCCGCTGCTTGTCGAGCGCGCCCACCATCGAAGTCGGCAGCACCGACGCCGTGGGGTCGGAGACCCCCTTCTGGAAGATCCCCACATCGGCGCGGCCGAGGTGGATGAATCCGCTGGCGCTCTGCTTCAGCCCGTCGCCGAGTGCGATCAGCGACACGATCGCGGCCACGCCCACGCCGATGCCCGTAGCGGTGAGGAGCGTGCGCGCAAGGCGGCGGCGGAGGCTCGCGACGATCAGGCCGGACATCGCGGCCTGATCCTACGTCTCGGTGCGGCTACTCGCCGCTGACTTGCCTCAGTGCGCCGACTCGATCGGCGATCCGCTGAAGGCCGCCACGTCGATCCGGAGCGAGTCGTGCGGCCGTCCGAGATCGATCAACCTGTCGATCAGCTCGAGCACGCTGGCGTGCGATTCCGAGCTGGACCTCGCGGCCCTGGCGGCGGCGCGCCCCACCGAGCCGAGCGACCAGCCGGCGAGCAGCAGCGATATGCGCGATGGCCGGCGGTCACCCGCCGATTGCTGGGCGAACCACTCCAGGCACATGCGTGCCCGCGCTCGCCTGATCTTGCGGCCCGAGGCGGTGCCGACAACCTTGGCCGCGTAGGCATAGAGGTCCTGGCGGCGGTCGTCGGGCAGCCCGTCGTTGTACGCGCGCAAGAACGCGCCGATCACCGGGCAGGCTGAACGGGGGTGGTCGCTGAACGGCTCGCCCGCGAGCATCGAGGCGAGCTCCATGACGCACGCCCCTTGTTCAGGCCCTTGATGGCGGCCTCGGGAGAGTCGGACAGTCTGGTGGCTTGTGGCGGACATGGCGGCTCCTTCGACAAGCGGTTTGCGGCCCTGCGGCTCGTTGCCGTGGCTCCCACTTGAAGTGTGACGCAGTGCGCAAGTCGATGCCGCGCATATGCAGCGCCGGGCGCACAAGTCCCGTCAACAAACGTGACTCTCGCGACGTTGGACGGTGTTTCCGCGGGCGCGCCGCCGGGTAGGCCGAGCGCTGAGGAGCTGTATTGCTGCAGATCACCCCCGCAGCAGCCGAGGCGATCGATGCCATAACCCGAGCCGTGCCGGGCAGCGCCGGGGTCCGGATTACAACGCTGCCACAGACATCGACCAACGGCGGTGGCCCGGTGGCGGTGTTCGACTTCTACCCCACGCCCGAGCCGGGCGACGAGGACGAGATCGTGGAGGAGCAGGGCGTGCAGGTGTTCCTCGAGCCAGAGGTGGTGCCACTCCTCGACGACAAGCTGCTCGACGCCGAGCTGGACGGCGACGAGGTGCGCTTCACGGTCGAGCTGAGCGACGGCCCGGGCTAACGCGATACCAGCAGCCAACCTGCGCAGCGATTACGCGTTGTAAGGTGCAGCGGGTTTACGGGACCGGGAGGGCATCGTGAGCACCGAGCCGACTTTGCGGCTCGTCCAGCCGACAGGGGCAGAGATCGTGGCCAGCGCGTTCCACGCATTCGCGCGGCGCGACAAGGGCGCCCTGCTCGTTTTGCTGGATCCCCAGATCGAGTTCCGGCCGGTGAACGCGCTCGGGCTAACCGAGGGCAGTGGACGCGGCCACGAGGCGGTCCTTCTTTGGATGGAGGGAATCGACCGCGCGGGCACGGAGCCGCTGGCGTCCCCGCGCACGATCGAGATGGTGGGCGCCGACATGGTTCTCGCCGCCGGTGTCCTCTCCGAGCGAGGACTCGGGGGCGGCCGCTTCGCCGCGAGCGTGGCGTGGCTCTTCCGGGTACGCGACGGCCTGATCGTGTCGGCGTTCGGCTACTCGAGCGAAACGGCCGCCAGACGCGCTCTGCACGACTGGGGCTAGCCGGTTCGATCACGCCCACGCGGCGGCGCTCCCAGGAACGTCGCATAGACTGGCCCGCCGATGGCGAAGGGCGTGGTCTTCTTCACCGGCTTTCCGGGCTTCATCGGGCGCCGGCTGGTAGCGAAGTTGCTCGAGCAGAGCTCGGGCGACCGGGTGCTCGCGCTCGTTGAGCCGCGCTTCGCCGAGCAGGCAAGGGCCGCCGCGGCCGAGCTGGACGGCGACCGCATCGAGATCCTCCCGGGGGACATCGGCGACCGGCGCCTCGGCCTCGACGAGCAGACCTACGAGCGAGTGACCACGGAGGTCACGAGCGTCCACCACCTGGCCGCGATCTACGACCTGGCCGTGCCGCTCGAGACCGCCCAGCGCGTGAACGTGGAAGGCACCGGCAACGTGATCGACCTGTGCGTGAACTCCCGGAAGCTCGAGCGGCTCAACTACGTGAGCACGGCCTACGTGGCGGGCGATCGCAAGGGCGTGGTCTACGAGCACGAGCTCGCGCTCGGGCAGGGCTTCAAGAACCACTACGAGTCCACGAAGTTCCAGGCCGAGGTCTGGGTTCGCTCGGCCATGGGGCGGGTGCCCACCACGATCTACCGGCCGGCGATCGTGGTCGGCGACTCCCGCACGGGCGAGACCCAGAAGTTCGACGGCCCCTATTACATGCTCCGAACGATCGCGCGGGCGGATCACGACGGCACGCCCATCATCCAGTTCGGCCGCTCCGAGGCGCCCTTCAACTGCGTGCCGGTGGACTTCATCGTTGACGCGATCGCGGCGGTCTCGTCCGACCCCGAGGCCATCGGCGAGACGCTCCATCTCGTGGACCCTGAGCCGGTCACCGGCGCCCAGATGGCCGAGCTGTTCAGTCTCGAGTACGCGGGCAAGAAGCCGAGCCTGCGGGTGCCGCCCGGCTGGATCGAGAACGCGCTGCGCGTGAAGAAGGTCCGCGACGCGTTCGGCGGCGCCCCCCATGAGGCCATCCGCTACCTAAACCACCCGGTGCGCTTCGACACCCGCCGCGCCGACGACCTTCTGGCCCGCCACGGCCTCCGCTGCCCGCGCCTCGAGGAGTACGTGGGCCCGGTGGTGAAGTTCTTCCGCGAACACGAGTCGGATCCCGCGCTGCTGCCGGTGCGTTAGCCCGGGCCTGGCTACCCTGCGGGGCGTGGGTACGTTCTCCGCAGTGCACGAACAGGGTCTGCTGGAGGCTGCCCGCCGAGGCGACGAAGACGCTTTCCGCCGCCTAGTCGAGCCGCGCCGCACCGAGCTGCACGCCCACTGCTACCGGATGCTCGCCTCGGTGCACGACGCCGAGGACGCGCTCCAGGACGCGTTGCTGCGCGCCTGGCGCTCGCTCGGCCGCTTCGAGGGCCGCAGCTCGCTGCGCACGTGGCTGTACCGGATCGCCACGAACACCTGCCTCGACACCCTGGCCCGCCGGCCCAAGCGTGTGCTGCCGATGGACCACGTCCCGGCCACGCCGGGTGATGTTCCGCCCGGCGAGCCGCTCGTGGAATCCGTTTGGGTGGAGCCCTATCCGGATGACACGCTCGGCCTAGAGGATGGCTACGCGGCGCCCGAGGCGCGCTACGAGCGGCGTGAGAGCGTGGAGCTGGCGTTCATCGCCGCCCTTCAGCATCTGCCGGCTCTCCAGCGCGCCGTTCTGATCCTGCGCGAGGTGCTGGGCTTCTCCGCGGCGGAGGTGGCTGATTCGCTCGACACGACCGTGCCGGCGGTGAACAGCGCCCTCCAGCGCGCTCGCGCCTCCGTGGACGAGCGCCTCCCGGAGCAGAGCCAGCAGGCCACGCTTCGCCAGCTCGGCGACGACGAGCTGCGCGCGGTGGTGGACGGCTACGTGGAGGCGTGGGAGCGAGGCGATGTGGACGCCGTCGTGTCGATGCTGGCCGAGGACGCGGCTATCGCCATGCCGCCGCTGGCCAGCTGGTACCAGGGCCGCGAGTCGATCGCCACCTTCCTGCGCGGCTGGCCGCTCTCCGGCACGTGGCGCTGGCGCCACGCCGCGGCGCATGCGAACGGCCAGCCGGCGATCGGCTGCTACGTCTGGGACGAGGACGAGCAGGGCTACCTGCCGTTCGCGCTCGAGGTCCTGACCATCCGCGAGGGCCAGATCGCTGACGTCACCGCGTTCGTTACGCGCGAGGCGCGCCTGCCCGAGCGCGAGGTCTACGAGCGCTGGCCCGACCAGCGCCAGGATCCGCGCAGCGCCGCCTCGTTCGAGCGCTTCGGACTGCCCGCCCGGCTGTGACCACCGGCCCGGACGACAGCGCCACCGATTGGTTCGAGCGCCTCTACCTGGCCGCAGAGGCCGGCGAGGCGACCGTGCCGTGGGACCGCGGCGCGCCGAATCCCCTGCTCGTCGAATGGGCGCAGGCTAGGCCGCTGGCCGGGGACGGCCATTCCGCTCTGGTGGTGGGTTCCGGTCTCGGGCACGACGCCGAGTTCGTGGCCGCTCTCGGATTTCGAACGACGGCGTTCGACATCTCCGAGACTGCCGTCCGAACCACTCGCAGGCGGTTCCCGGACTCACCGGTCGATTACCTCGTGGCCGATCTGCTCGACCCTCCGCCCGAATGGGGCGGCAGCTTCGACCTCGTGGTCGAGAGCATCACGGTGCAGTCGCTGCCGCCGTCGCTGCACCCCGAGGCGATCGCGCAGGTCGTACGCATGGTGGCGCCGGGCGGAACGCTGATCGTGCACTCGGGGGCCCGAGAGGAGCACGAGGAGCCCGACGGCCCGCCATGGCCACTCACGCGTGCGGAGATCGAGTCCTTCGCGAGCGGCGACCTGCACCCGGTGAAGATCGAGGAGCTGCGAGGCCCGGACGGCGTCCACCGCTGGCGCGCCGAGCTCCGGCGCGGCTAGCGGGGCAGCGGGAACAGCCGCAGCAGGCGGTTGACGGCCTTGCGGCTGCCCTCGATCTTGATGTCGCCGCCCTGGAGCGCGTCGTCCAGCCGGCGGCCGTGCCAGAGCACGCTGGCAAGCGTCCCCGGCTGGGTCTCGATGGCCGCATCCGGCTGATCGGCTTCGCCTCGGACCACCTCCAACCCACCGTCCGCCACCCGAAGGCGGAAGCGCTGCTCGCCGAAGCGCAGCTCGTAGCTTGCGCCGAAGCCGTCGGCCGCGACGGGATCGAACAGCGTCTTCAGCGCGATCACCGTCGCGTCCGCCCCGATCTGCGCGTCTCCTGACGGGAACGGCGCCACGCTCCCCCAAAAACCGAGCTCGAGCACCACGGGCTCGAGCTCCTGGCCGCGCTCGGTGAGCTCGTATACGCGCGAGGCGGCCGGCGGCGCCAGCGTACGGCGCCGCACCACGCCGGCCTGCTCCAGCTCGCGCAGGCGCTGGGCGAGCATGTCCGGACCCGCGTGGGGGAGGCCGGCGCGCAGGTCCGTGAAGCGCTTGGGCCCCAGCAGGAGCTCGCGTACCACCAGCAGCGCCCAGCGCTCGCCCACCACGTCCAAGGCGCGGGCGATGCCGCAGCGGTCCCCGTAGGTGCGACTCACGGCACGCAGCGTATCAGGTCGGTCGGACTTTCCATCTAAGTAGTTGGAATTTCCAATCACAGTGTGATACCGTGCCGAAACCCGAGACCCGAGACCCGGAGGAGCAATGAGCGAGCGCAACGGATACGAACCCGGCGTCCCGTGTTGGGTCGCCACCGTCCAGCCCGACCCCGAGGGCGCTGCGCGCTTCTACAGCGAGCTGTTTGGCTGGGAAACGACGAACCTGATGCCGGCGGATCACCCCGCCGACTACTTCATGTGCAAGCTGCGGGGGCGCCCCGTGGCAGCGGTTGTATCGGAGCACGGCGCCCCGCCGCCGCCCGGCGCCGTCTGGGGCACGTACGTGTGGGTGGAGAGCGCCGACGACACGGCGGCCAAGGTCGCCGAGGCCGGCGGCAGCGTGATCGGCCAGCCGTTCGACTCGCCCGCCGGTGGCCGGATGGTGGTGCTCGCCGACCCGGCCGGGGCCGTGTTCTGCGCCTGGGAGCCGGGCGAGCACACTGGCGCGCAGCTGGTGAACGAGCCGAGCGCCTGGGCTATGAGCGCCCTCACGAATCCCGATCCCGAAGGTGCCAAGGAGTTCTACGGAAAGGTCTTCGGGTGGGAGACCTCCACGTTCGGCCTCGGCGACGCGGAGATGACGATGTGGCACATGCCGGGCTACGTCGGCGGCGAGCCGGGGCAGCCCGTGCCGCGCGACGTGGTGGCCACGATGCTGCCTCCCAGCGATGCGCCGCCGCACTGGAGCGTGGACTTCTGGGTGCACGACGTGGACGAGACGGCCGCTAAGGCCGCCGAGCTCGGCGGCCGGGTGGTCGTCCCGCCGTTCGAGCCCCTGCCGGGCATGAAGCAGGCCGTGCTCGCCGACCCGCAGGGCGGGGGCTTCTCGGTGACCAGAGTGTCGGCGGCCGGTTAGTCGCCGCCGCGCGGCTAGATGATCTAGTCCGCCGTCTTTTGAAACAGGATGTGATCGCTCCAGACGCCGGCGATCTGGAGATAGCGCGGCGCCACGCCGATCCGCACGAAGCCGTTCTTCTCGATCACGCGCTGCGAGGCGTAGTTGTCGAGCAGGGTCCCGGCCTCGATCCGGTGCAGGCCGATCTCCCCGAACGCGCGCTCGCACACCAGGCCGAGCGCGCGAGTGGCCACGCCCTGGCCGTTGTGCGAGGCCGCAACCCAGTAGCCCACGTTCGCGCTCTGGAAGGCGCCACGGACCACGTTGGAGAGGTTGATCGCGCCCACCGGCCTGCCGGTCACGACGATCACGAACGGGTACGCGGTGCCGGCCGTACGGCGGTCGGTGAGCTGCGCGATATGCCGGCGTTGGCCTTCGAAGGTGTAGAAGGCCTCCGGCCGCAGCGGCTCGAGCGCGGCCAGAAACTCGCGGTTCTCGGCGTAGAGCTGCGCCATCTGGCGCGCGTCCGTGACCGCCAGCGGCCGGATGGTCACCCGCTGGGCGACCGCGCTCAGCGCGGGAAGATCTTCTGTGTCTGCCACAGCGTCCGCAGGCTGCCGCGAGGTCGGATCTTGCCCGTCAACAACAAGCGGCGGGGGTCCGCGCGCCCGGCGCTGACGTCCACCCAGTCCTCATAGCGACAGCGGAACGTCAGGTCGGGCCGCTCGGCGCGGCCGGGGGAGACGCTGCTGTTGCCGTTGTCGATTCGCAGGTACCACGGGTCGGCGTCCGAGAAGTCCCACTGGATCGTGGTGGGGTGGGGAGGGGAGAAGCGCGGGTCCACCGAGTTGCGCACCGACTCGAACAGGATCTCCAGCACCTCGTGCGTGCGCTCGGGCGGCCGCGTCTTCTCGCCGAGCACGCCGGCGCGCAGCAGCGTGAGAGCACGGCGGACGCGCTCGTCCACCGGCCGGTCGAGCGGCAGCCCCAGGCCGGGAACCTCCTCGATGGGCAGGCCGGCCGTCCGCAGCTTCGTCTCCATCGACTGCATTCCCTCGGCGAAGATCTGCTCGAGCGTGAAGCCGAAGCACTCCACGTAGCTCACGTCCCAGTTCGGCGGGACGAACACCGCCGCGGCGTAGGGGAGCACCTCGCGCAGGAGCTCGCCTACCGCCGCCTTGCAGTCCGGGTCCTCGGCGAACAGGTCGGACAGGAGCTTCACCCCGAAGCCGATGTGGCGCTGCTCGTCGAGCGACACGTTCTCCATTCCCGACCGGAAGCCGGGCAGGAGGTCCCGGTCGGTGAGGTAGCTCTCTATGAAGTGCTGGCCGGGCTGCGCGAGCGAGGCCTCGATGATGATGTGGTACAGCGCCACCGCCTGGGCGAGCTTCGGGCGGGAGCGGTCCTTGCGCAGCTCATCCGCCATCCTGTCGAGTCGCCCGAAGACCTTCCGGAAGCCCCAGGTCAGCTCCGGGCGAGTGGCCGCGAGCGAGCCGGCAAACGAGTCGCCCGCCTCCACCACCTCACGCATGAAGCGCCCGAAGAAGACCGCGTGCCGCGCCTCGTCCACCTGCTGGGTGGCAAGGAAGTACTTCTGCTCCTCCCGCGGCGCGGCGTCGATGAAGGGCGACAGGTTGTCGGCCACCGAGTCCTCGCCGTGGAAGAACATCGCGTAGTTCCACAGCGCGGCGCGGCGCTCTGTGTCGGTGAAGACCTCGCGCCACTGCCGGCGGTCCTCCGAGAAGTCGATCTCGGTGGCGCTCCAATTCCCCTTCTCCCAGCGACGGTAGAGGTCGTCGTAGGAGATCCTCTGCATCATCTGAACCGGCTGCGCCATTCCCTTGTCGCGCAGATTAGCGTCGCCCTCGCACTGGCGGTGGCGCCTGCCTCGGCGGCGGCGCGTGTCGACGTGTTCGTCGGCTCCGCCGGGGGCGGCAACACCACGCCGGCTGCCGCTGTGCCGTTTGGATTCGCGCAGCCCGGGCCCGACACCGAGAACGCGCCGAGCTCGGGCTATGCGCCGGGCCAGCCACTGCTCGGCTTCAGCCAGACGCACCTGTCCGGCACGGGCGGAGCCGGCAAGTACGGCAACTTCCGGGTGACGCCGTCGATCGGGTCGAGAACGCCGGTCCTCACCTCCGCCTTCGGCCGGCCCGGCTCCTACACGGCCGTGCTCGGCAGCGGGGCGATCGTCGCGCAGCTCACCGCCACGCGGATGGGCGCCGTCCACCGCTACAAGTTCGCTCCCACCCGGGATGCGCGCTTGACCATCGACCCGCGCTCGGTGATCGACACCGCCAGCTTCCGGCAGACCGTGCTGCGCTCCTGGCTCCGTGTCACAGGCCCGCGCACGCTCGAAGGCGGGGGCACGTTCGCCGGGGGCTGGAACCCGGGCCGCTACACGCTCTGGTTCGCCGCGCGCTTCGACCGCACGCCACGCGCGCGGCGCGGCGCGAGTTGGGTCTTCGACACCCGCCGCGCGGAGGCGGTCCAGCTCGCGATCGGGTTGTCGTTCCGCTCGGCGGCAGACGCACGGCGCAACATCCCGCGCGGCGGCTTCGCGCGTACGCGCCGCGCGGCCGAGGGCGCCTGGCGCCGTGCGCTCGGACGCATCCGCGTGAGCGGCGGGACGCCTGCGCAGCGCACGATCTTCGCCACCGCGCTCTACCACTCGCAGCTGATGCCGCACGACCTGGGCGGCGGCGAGTAC
>JBKPDA010000259.1:0-10382 GCA_046727635.1 Actinomycetota bacterium
AGCCCGAGCCCGAAGAACTAGATGTCGCGCTGAGGCCGGTCTAGCTCGAACCACACGCCGCTCGCGATGCCCCAGCGATCCGCCATCCGGCGCACAAGGAAGAGCGCCCAGTCCAGGACGGGCGACTCGTTCTCCGCACCGCTCCCCACGGTGGCGCGAACGCATCCGCCAGACGCGATCACAGAGACCTGGACGCTGCTCCTGTCCAGGGTGGTGACAGCGCGGTTCACGAGCTCGCTGACGAGCAGCCGCAATCTGGCCAGGGTCGCGGGATCGACCTGATCCGCGAGCGAGTCGAGCTGCCTGCGGGCCACCGCACCTGGGTTCCGATCGGTGCGAACCTCGAAGCTCCAGAGGGTCTCGCGGTCGGTGAGCGGGCGGGCCACTCGTCCGAATGCTCGATTCCTCAGCCGTCCGAGGCATCATCCGATTCGGATGAGGTGCGACGCGTGGCGCCGCCCTAGCGTCCGGAGACGGACGAAAGGAGGGCGCCATGACCGCGCCTATTGCAGACACTCGGCAAGCTGGAGGCCCGTCCGCCGCGGACATGGCCCACCAGTACGACTCTTCCCGAGATCGGGGCTCCGGGCAGGGCTGGGTGGTGTTCGCCGGGACGATGATCGCCATCGCGGGCTGCATGAACGTGGTGCACGGCATCGCGGCGATCGACAACTCGAAGATCTTCGCCGGGCATCAAGAGATCGTCGTCAGCAATCTGAACACATGGGGCTGGATCGTGCTCTGCCTCGGAGCGCTGCAGATCGCGGCCGCGTTTGGCATCTGGTCGGGGAACCAGCTTGCCCGCTGGTTCGGCGTGGCCGTGGCATTCCTGAACGCTCTCGGGCAGCTCACGTTTGCCAGCGCCTACCCGATTTGGTCACTGACGATCTTCGGACTTGACCTGCTCGTGATCTACGGCCTGCTCGTGCACGGCCGCATGAGTCTTCGCGACTAGGTGGCCACAGGCAACTCGACGACCTCTGACAACGCACGTGCCCGCGCTCAGGCAGCGCGCGCCGCCGGCGAGCGGGCGGCTGCGCGCGCGCGGCGCCTGCCCGCGGCTCCCGCGCTGATCGAGTCGTTCGAGCGCGAGCAGAGGTCGGGGGCTCCGTTGCTGGCCGGAGGGCTCGCCTACAGGCTCTTCTTCTGGCTGGTGGCGTTCGGTCTGGTCACGGCGGCCAGCGCAAGCTTCTGGGTCCGCTCGAGCCAGTCCAGCCTCGTCGATGCCGCGAAGAGCTTCGGCCTGAGCGGCGTGGCCGCGCAGTCGGCCGCGTCGGCCGTGAGGAGCGAGGCGCATGCCCGCTGGTACCTGCTTGCAGCAGGGGTGGTGTTGCTCGCCTACTTCGGGGTGGGCGCGGTACGGGCACTCCGCGTATCGGCCTTCATCGCCTGGCAGATCAAACCGGTCCGGCTGCGCCGACCCGTCCGGGCAAGCGCCACTTTCACCGGGATCTTCGTCCTGGCGCTCGCCATCCCGACCGTCGCGACGTGGATACGGCACCACACCGGCGGGCTCGGGTTGCTGGCCACATGCGCCGCGGTGCTCGTGTTCGTCGTCCTGGCGGTGGTCGCGTTCGACCTGCTCCCGCGAGCGGAGGGCACCACGTGGAAATCCCACCTCCCTGGCGCGGTGCTCGCCGCATGCGGCGTCACGGCCATTCACCTCTTTGTCGTCTACTACCTGTCCGACAAGCTCGAGCGCTCCCCCAAGCTGTACGGAACGCTCGGAGCCGCCACGGTCGTGCTCCTCGGGCTGTTCCTGCTTGCCCGCGTGATGATCTCCGCGCTGTTCTTCAACGCGACGCTCCACCGGCGGCGCCTCACCCAATCGGGGTGATGATGCGGGCAGAGCGGCGACGGATGCTCTGGCCATGACTCGCCGGCTCGCAGCGATCGCATCGCTCCTCTTGCTGGCGGGCGCCCTCGCGGTGGCGGTGACGGTTTTCGTTCAGGACTTCCCGCGCGGGCTGACCGTCCTTGCCTGCCTGGCAGGCGCGCTGGCGGCCGCGTGGGGGGGAATCATCCGGGAGGGAATCGCACGAGCCGTCGGTCTGGGCGTGGCGGGCCTGCTGCTCGCTGGCGCGGTGGCTCTTGCGGTGCTGGAAGGCCGCCCGCTCGCGGATCTGGTCGTCCTTGGGGCATTCGCGCTGTCGCTTGCGGCGGCGCGCGTCGCCTTCGCCTCGCACGCAGACCTGCCCGACGCCCCGCGCCCCAAGCATGCCGTGCTCTTCTACAACCCGAAGTCGGGTGGCGGCAAGGCCACTCGCTTTCACCTCGCCGACGAGGCACGGGCGCGGGGAATCGAGCCGGTGGAGTTGCGCCTGGGCGATGACCTGACGGAGCTCGTGCAGGGTGCGATTGCGCGGGGAGCCGACGCCATCGCGATGGCGGGAGGGGACGGGTCGCAGGCGGTCGTGGCCGCGGCGGCGGCCGAGCACGGCCTGCCCTACGCGTGCATCCCGTCGGGAACGCGTAACCACTTCGCGCTCGATCTCGGTGTCGACCGTGAGGATGTGGTCGGCGCGTTGGAGGCGCTCGTGAATGGCCGCGAGCGTTTGGTGGACCTCGCCGAGGTGAATGGCCGGGTGTTCGTGAACAACGTGTCGCTCGGCTTCTACGCCGAAGCGGTGCAGCGTGCCGGCTACCGCGACGCCAAGCTGCGCACGCTTGCCCAAACGGCACCCCAGGTGCTGGGGCCAAACGCGAAGGGCCTCGACCTGCGCTGGACGGACCCCGAGGGACGGGAGCGCCGCTCCGGCGCCGTGTTTCTCGTCTCGAACGACCCCTACCGGCTGGGCCGCGCCGTGGCATCGGGCACACGCCCGCGCCTCGACCGCGGTCTCCTCGGGATCGCGGTGTTCGGATCGGCCGGAGGCGAGGAAGAGAACGGCAAGCGCCTGAGCGAATGGTCCTCGGAGACGTTCGAGGTCAGGTCCGACCAGCCGGTGGCCGCTGGCATCGACGGGGAAGCCGCCAGCCTGGAGCCGCCGCTTCGCTTTCGCACGCATCCCTCGGTGCTGCGGGTCCGCATAGCCCCGCACCATCCGGGCGCCTCACCGTCCGCGATGACGCCGCCCAGCCCGTGGGGGGCCGTGCGCGCGCTCGCGCTGGTGGCCTTGGGTCGCTGACCCTAGGCGGTGCGCGCCTGGGAGGTGACGATGTGCCGGCGAGCCCACCCGTACGGCAGAGTGGAGAACGGCTCCTGGTCGTGCGCCAGATGGTCCTCGATGTCCGCCAGCTTGACGGCGCGCGCAAGACGGCCCGCCGAGCCTTTGGCGTAGGCGATGCGAAGCGCGTGCGCCTCGAACGACTCTGCGGGGCCGCGAGTAAGGAGCCGCACGGCGGCCAGCTCGAGCTGCGTCACGCCTTGCGCCTCGAGCTCGTGAATCGACGTCGGCGAGTGCTCGAGCACGTCGTGGAGAAAGGCGACGCTGCGGGCTTCCACAGGCACAGACGCGGCCACTCGTTCCAAGTGCTCGACCAAGAGCTCACCGGACCGGGTGCGCTGATCGCCGTGGCTGGCGTACGCGATGCTCCGCGCTGCCGACGGTTCCATCTGCTGGCAGTGTGGTCGCCAATCCGATCGCCCGCAACGGTGCTGACACCCGATCGGCGGGGTGGTGCGCGCATCCCCGGGCACACATGCGCGCCCCATTGCCCGGCGTCCCCGGCGATGACAGCCTGAGCGCGGATTTATGCACCCGGCCTAGGAGCTGATCGAGATGGTTGTCGCGGCTGACTACCCGCTGTTGAACATCATCTGGACGATGTTCGTCTTCTTTGGATTCGTGCTCTGGATCTGGGCGATCTTCGCTGTGTTCGCCGACCTGTTCCGGCGGCACGACATCTCCGGCTGGGGCAAGGCGGCCTGGTCGCTGTTCGTCATCTTCGTGCCGCTCATCGGCGTGCTGACCTACCTGATCGTTTACGGCAGCGACATGGCCGACCGCAAGGTCGAGGACATCCAGGCGACCCAGAGCCAGATCGACGACCACATTCGCACCGTGGCGGGCGGTGGCAGCGCCGCGGAGATCAAGCAGGCCAAGGACCTCCTCGACAGCGGGGCGATCACGCAGGCGGAGTTCGACCAGATCAAGCAGAAGGCTCTCGCCGCGAACGGAGGCACGCGCCCGACGGTCGCCACCGGCTGACACACGGCTTCTCCCCGCGTCGGGTTCAATTCGGGCTGCAAGCAACTCGACGTTGAGGGAGAAGAGCCATGGCTGCACGCACCGCGCCGCCGTTTCGGGCTGACCACGTGGGCAGCCTGCTGCGGCCACCGGAACTGCTGAAGGCCCGCGACGACCACGCCGCGGGACGGATCGACGACGACCAGCTCGAGGAGGTCGAGGACGAGGCGATCCGCGGCGCGGTGGCCATGCAGAAGGAGGTGGGTCTCCAATCGGCCACGGACGGCGAGTTCCGCCGCACGTCGTGGCACATGGACTTCATCTACCAACTGGGCGGGGTCACCCAGGTGGAGGGTGAGAGCCTGCACGTGCACTTCCGCGACGAGCAGGGCGAATACGACTACGCGCCGCCCGCGATGCACGTGGCGGAGCGGGTGGAGCTGCGCGACACGATCTTCGGCCACGCGTTCGGCTTTCTGCGCGAGACGGTGGAGGGCGCCACGCCGAAGCTCACGATCCCCTCGCCGAGCATGGTCCACTACCGCGGCGGCAACTCCTCGATCGACCGGGGCGTGTACCCCGACCTCGACGAGTTCTGGACCGATCTCACGAGCGCCTACAACGAGGAGATGCGGCGGCTCTACGACCTCGGCTGCCGCTATCTCCAGCTGGACGACACGAGCCTGGCCTACATCAACGACCCCGCGCAGCGCGAGCACATCCTCGAGATCGGCGGCGATCCCGAGCACCTGCACGAGCACTACATCGCGAACATCAACCGCGCGCTCACGGGCCGTCCCGCCGACCTTGCTGTGACCACCCACATGTGCCGCGGCAACAACCGGTCGATGTGGGCCGCGGAGGGCGGGTACGACTTCGTGGCCGAGGCGCTCTTCAACAACCTCGAGGTGGACGGCTTCTTCCTCGAGTACGACGACGAGCGCTCGGGCACCTTCGAGCCGCTGCGCTTCGTGCCGAAGGGCAAGCAGGTGGTGCTGGGACTCGTCACCACCAAGCGCCCGCAGCTGGAGGACAAGGACATGCTCAAGCGCCGGATCGAGGAGGCGTCGAAGTACGTCGACGTCGACCAGCTCTGCCTGTCGCCGCAGTGCGGCTTCTCGTCCACCGTCGAGGGCAACAAGCTCACCCGCGAAGACCAGATGGCGAAGCTGCGCCTGGTGGTGGAGACGGCCGAGGAAGTCTGGGGCTAGAAAGTTCAACGCCCCGCCGGCCAGCGGATATGAGGCTGACCTGACGGGGCGTCAAGAGGGAGGAGAGGAGCGTTAGGTTCCCACTTCTCCTTTTAGAAGTCCAAGACGACTCTTGCAAGAAATCCATAAGATCCTTGCATGGATCTCGCAAGGCTCAAGTCGCTGGTCGTGCTCGCGGAGGAGGGTCACTTCACCCGGGCCGCCGAACGGCTGCACATCGCGCAGCCCGCTCTCTCGCAGCAGATCCGCAAGCTCGAGTCCGAGGTGGGCCTCGCGCTGGTGGATCGAACCACGCGCCGCGTCCATATCACCGAGGCCGGGGCGCTGCTCGTCGATTACGCACGGGTGATGCTCCGAGCCGCCGACGATGCCACTGAAGCGCTGGAGCAGCTCGCCGGGCTGGAGTCGGGCCGGCTCAGCATCGGCACCACCCAGGCACTTGGGCCGCTCGACCTCGCCGCCATCCTCGCTCGGTTTCATCGCCAGTTCCCAAGGATCGAGTTGACCGTCCACGAGGACCTCAGCTTCCAGCTGGCCGACGGGTTGCAGAGGGATGCGCTCGATCTCGCCTTCCTCACGCTCGACCAGAGCAGGACGCCGATGCTCGAGTCCCATCCGGTGGCGTCGGACACCCTCGTCAGCGTGCTTCCCCCAGACCATGCGCTGGCGGCCCGCAAGTCGGTATCGCTCGCGCAGCTGAGCGGGGAGCGCTTCGCGATGTTCCGCGGCGGCGCCACGATTCGCGGTCTCGTGGAGGAGGCGGCGATCGAGCAGGGGATGGAGCTGAACATCGCGTTCGAGACGAACTCCGTCCTCAGGATGAAGGCCCTCGTGTCGTCCGGCCTCGCGGTGGCGGTGCTGCCGAACTCGGACGCCCACGGCCCCGGTCCCGCGGTGGCCAGCGTGCCGCTGCGGCGCCCGGCCCTACGGCACGTGGTTCACCTCGCGTGGCGGAAGGGCAGGCGGCGGTCGCCGGCGGCGGCGGCGTTTGTTGGCCTGTTGGAGCAGGAGCCGGAACCCGGGATTCTGCGGCTCTAGCCCTGCTTCCAGTCCACCCTGAAAGATGTGTCGCTCAGGCGGCTTGGCACAGCTCTGGGGGCGCCCTGGTTCGTGACCATCGTGATCGGGTCAGCGTTTGCGAAGGTGCCCAGGGCTCCGGTCTGGTTGTTGATGGTCGCGGAGAGTCCCGTGAAGGCCAACGAGCCGAAGTTTGTGAGGAGCCCGTTCGATGGGCCCTCCATCACCCACTCCACCGACGTCCGGCGCGCCCTCTTCGCGGTCTGAGTCGTCTGGAAGGAGGCGGTCGGGCTGTTGTTCTTGGTCAGCTTGAGTTGGAACGTGCCGGATGACATGTAGGTGACCTCGGCCGTGAACGTGTCATTCGCGTGTACGCCACCGGGCAGATTCACCACCACCAGGTTCTTCGGATACATCTCGTACCACGCGTAATAGATCGGCGCTCCGTTCTGGCAGTCGGAATCCGCCCCGATCTGCTCGACGGTGTTGCTCGTGTCGCCGTCGATCCCGACCCACGGCGAGGACCAGCTGTTCTCACCGGCCGCACATGTGGCCGCGGGCTGCGTCCAGGTCCCGATCACGTGGGTCGCGCCGCTTCCCGCCACCGCGTAGCCCGACCAGTTGGTGCTCGTGCCGCGGCCGAAGCCATGGCGCGGAGCTGGTGAAGCCGGGGCGGCAAGTGCGGTTGGCGCCGAGAGCAGAAGGGCGAGCAAAACGCCGATCGGCAGGATCGCGCGAATTCGGAACGGGATTGCAGCACGGTGCATCGTGAGCCGACCTCCAGGGACGCGACAGGTTGCACCCACCGTATGTTCAAGCGGCGGCTTTCGCGATGGTCGAGCCCGAGTTCGGCGCGTAGGAGCTCAGCCCACCTGCGGACCGGAGAGCTCCGCGCGCAACGTCGCGATCTCGGTGACTGCCGCCCCGACGTACGCCTGCTGCGCCGCGCCCAGCTCCTCATCGAGGTCGGCCAAGTACGCGGCGTTCTCGCCGAGCCCCTCGAGCGACGCCAGCGCGCGCTCAGCCTGGAGCTGCCTCAGGTGGCCCTTCAGGTCGAGTGCCGTCCAACGCGAGTCGTCTGTCTGGTTGCGGTCGAACATCTCGCAAACAGAGACCCGGGATCGGCTGGAAACTCACCGGTCGTCTTCCTCGCAGGGCACGTTCACGTAGCCCGAGCGGAACGGCCGCTCCTCGCCGGAGTCGGGGTCGTAGGCGTGGCGCCACACGCAGCCGGTGTCGTTCGTGAGCAGATGGATCGACACCGAGGTCTCCGCCGAGGTGGTGCGCACGCGATGGATGTCGTCGCGCGGCGGGATGAGCGCGTAGAAGTCGCCCGGCACCAGGGCGCGCCGCTCGGTGAGCCGCAGCTCGCCCGCCTCGCGCGCGAAGATCTCCTCGTCCTGGGTGCCGCGGTACAGGCCGACGAGGCCCCAAGCGAGGTGGTCGTGCACCGGCGTCTCCGCCCCGCCCGGAACTACGAGGCTGAACAGCGACAGGGAGCCGTCGCCCGCGCGATACAGCAGCCACTGGCCGATGCCGCCGCCCATGCCGCTCTCGGGCGCGGACTCCCTGTAGGCCGCGGGTAGCCAGTCCGGATCGGCGAGGAGGTCGGCGAAGCCGGGCCGGATGCGCTTGATCGCGTCCGCAGGTGACCCGGCGCCGGCAATGGCGGCCCGCACCGAGTGGAGGAACGAGCGGACCACCGGCGTGTCGAGCACGTATTCGTCGGCCGCGAAGCCCATCGCTCAGTCGCCGCCCCGGCCGTAGGCGGCAAGGAACGTGCGCACGCCGCCGTCCGCGTATCGCTTCAGCTCGGCCCTCGACGGGATCGCATCGTCGCCGAGCAGTGTCGCCCGTCCCACTGGCGCCGACATCACCAGCCAACTGAAGTGGGTGGCCGCGAGCTCGGGGTCCGCGATGTTCAAGGCACCTCGCGCGGCGAGCTGCTCGAGCGCGGGCGCCAGCGCTGCCACGGTGCGCCCGAAACCGCTCTCGTAGAAGGCGCGGCCGAGCTCCGGGAAGCGTCCCACCTCGCCGATCACGAGCCGGCGCAGCTGCAAGACCTTGGGCTGAAGCGCGCCGGCGAGCAGCCTGCGGGCGAGCTCCTGGAGGCTCGTTTCGAGATCGCCGTCCTCGAGTTCGAGCGACTCGCCGAGCGCCGGGTCGCCTGCCTCCTCCACAGTGGTCGTGACGATCTCCGTGAAGAGGGTCTCCTTGTCGGTGAAGTGCTTGTAGACGGTCTGCTTGGAGACGCCGGCGAGCGCTGCGATCTCATCCATGCTCGTTCCCAGGTAGCCGTTGCGGAGGAACACCGTCGTCGCGGCATCGAGGATCGCGGTGTGCTTGCGGGCGGATCGCGGGAGCTCGTCGGCCTGGCTTTGCGCGGCTGTTTCCGGCGCGGGTGCCATCGATGACTCAGAGTACTGGACGGCTCAGTCTCGTTTTCGGTACTGTACCGTCCAGTACTGCAATGGCGCCACAGACACTGATGACAGGCATCGCGTTCGGGGAATGCCCACGCTGGCACGACGATCGCCTGTGGTTTTGCGACTGGGGCGCGGAGGAGCTGATCGCCCTCGACCGCGATGGCAAGAGCGAGGTCGTCCTCCGAGTGCCGTCGTTCCCGTTCTCCATCGACTGGCTGCCCGATGGCCGCCTGCTGATCGTCTCGGCACGGGCGCGGGCGCTCCTCAGTCAGAAGGCTGACGGGACGCTCGTGACCCATGCCGACCTCAGCGGCGTCGACGGTCTCGGACCCGGCAACGAGATCGTGGTGGACGGCCGCGGCAACGCGTACGTCAACGGCATTGGGTTCGACATGATGGCCGGGGAGGAGGTCGGCCCCGGGCTCGTCGCGCTGATCACACCAGACGGCACAGTCCAGACGGTGGCCGGCGGCATGGCCTTCCCCAACGGCATGGCCGTGACACCGGACAACGCGACGCTAATCGTCGCCGAGTCCTATGGCAGGCGGCTCACCGCGCTCGATATCGGGGCCGATGGTGGGCTGTCGAACCAACGGGTCTGGGCCGATCTCGGCGAGGGAGTGCCGGACGGCATCTGCATCGACGCCGATGGGGCAGTCTGGTACGCGGACGTGCCCAACAAACGCTGCGTGAGGGTTCGCGAAGGCGGCGACGTGCTGCAGACGATCGAGCTGGACCGCGGCTGCTTCGCCTGCATGCTCGGCGGTCCGGACGGCGCCACGCTGTTCATCGTGGCGAGGGAATGGCACGGCCCCTCGAGCACGACGGACGACGCACGGTCAGGCCAGGTGGTCAGTGTCGAGGTGTCCGTTCCGCACGCCGGCTACCCCTGAGTCAAGGCCCCTGAGACTAGGTCGACGGCGCGGGCGGGCGCGGTCCGAGCGCATCCCGGATGTCGGCTCCGGCTCGCACGCGGCGGAGGTACTGCGCCGCCCGCCACTTCGAGCCGATTCCGCGGAAGCGCACCAGCTCCCGGCCGTTTGACAGGTAGACGCCCCAGCCGTCTCCGGTGGGTCGGATCATCAGGGCGAGCACGGTCATGACAGGCCTCCTTTGGCAAAGGCAGGGATGAGGTTGGTGGGGGAGTAGCGCTCGAAGAACCTGTCTGCGAGCTTCCCGGCCCAGAAGCCCAGGCCGGTGACGAGCAGCCCGGCGGCGACGTCGAACACGAAGTGGTTGCCGGTCGCCACCACGGCAAGGCTCACGAGCGGTCCCCAGAGCAGGAGCAGCGCCTTGGCCCACTTGCGTCGCGCCGCCACGGCCAGCGCGATTCCGACCGCGAATGCGAAGCCGACGTGGAGGCTCGGGACGGCCGCGAAGGGGTTGTAGAAGCTCCTCGCGAGGGGCGAGTTGAGGCTGGTCCCGGACTGGTCGCTGACCGTGTCAAGGATTCCGATCCCCGCCAGGCGCGGAGGCGCGACGGGGAAGAGGGCGTAGATCGGCACCGCGATCAGCCAGGTGGCGAGCACGGTGTTGCGCAGCGCGCGGTAGGTGGGTCGCGAGTGCGCGTACAGCCAGATCAGCGCACCGGGCACCAC
>JBKPDA010000260.1:0-5314 GCA_046727635.1 Actinomycetota bacterium
GCGCTGGCTCGCCCCGGGTCGGCGCCCGCGCTGATCAGGCTGTGGCTGTGGCGCCTGCAGGTGCGTCGCCGCAGCGCGGCCGTGGGGCGCGACGGCGGCCCCTCGCTGGCGCTGCTGCCGGGATCGGGCCAGCCGCCCGCGAATGGGTTCTCGCGCGTCGCCGATCTGCGCGGGCGCTCCAAGGTTGCCGCCCTTGCCGCGCTGGCCCGCCGGCCGGCCCGCTTCGCCCTCGTGGGCTCGCGCATGGACGCGCTCGCCGTACGCGCCCTCGGCGTTCGGCCTCTGCGGCCGGAGGACCAGTGAGCTACGCGATCGTCTCCCCTGTGAAGGACGAAGCGAGCCACCTCGCCCTTACAGCGGCATCGATCAGGTCGCAGACCCGAAGGCCGGACCGCTGGGTGATCGTCGACGACGGCTCGAGCGACGGCACGCGCGAGCTCGCGCGGACGCTGGCACGCGAGGAGTCATGGATCGTCGCCATCGACTCGGGGGCCAACGGCGACCGCTCACGCGGCGGCCGCGTGGTGCGCGCCTTCGAACGCGGGCGCGCGGAGCTGACAAACGGCCACGAGTTCGTGACGAAGCTGGACGGCGACGTCGAGCTGCCTCAGGACTACTTCGAGCGAGTGGCTGAGACGTTCGAGCGCGACGAGCGCGCCGGCATCGTGGGCGGTCGCGTGGTCGTTCCCGACGGCGCCAAGTGGGTGCCCGAGCGGGTGGGACGGCACACTGTGCACGGGGCGATCAAGTCGTACCGGACCGTCTGCCTCGAGGAGATCGGCGGGCTGCGGCCCTCGATGGGGTGGGACGGGATCGACGAGTACGCCGCGAAGGCCCGCGGCTGGAAGGTGATCCCGCTCGACGGCATCGAGGTCAGGCACCACCGGCAGAGGGGCTCCAAGCAGCGCTGGTGGCACGCCCGGCTCGAGGAGGGGCGCGGCGTCCACTACATGGGCTACCGCCCGAGCTTCGTGGTCGTGCGCGCGGGCTACCGGATGCTGGTGGAGAAGCCGCCGCTTCTGGGCGGCGCGGCGCTCTTCGCGGGCTGGCTACATGCCGCCGCCAAGCGCGCGCCAGTGGTGGACGATCCGCTGGCCGTGGCCGCTCTGCGCGCCGAGCAGGGCGCCCGGTTGCGCGGCCGCCGCGTGAAGCCGGACCGGCCGGCCCTCACTCCACCGGCTGCCCGTTAGCGATCAGCTCGACCTCCACGTTCCCGCGCGTGGCATTCGAGTAGGGGCACACCTGGTGCGCGGCCTTCACGATCTCGATGGCGCGCTCCGGGTCGTCTACGCCGGGCAGCGTCACGTCGAGCTTCGCGGCGACGTTGAAGCCGCGGTTCTCGGTGGTCACGAGCATGATCTTGGAGTCGATCGCCACCTCGCCGAGGTCGACCTTCTCCCTGCGACCCACCACGCCGAGCGCCCCCTCGAAGCACGCCGCCCAGCCGACGGCGAAGAGCTGCTCGGGATTGGTGCCGCCACCCGGGCCGCCGTTCTCCACCGGGATCCGCAGCTGCACGTCGAGCAGGCCGTCCGAGGTGCGTCCGTGCCCTGCGTCACGGCCCCCGGTGACATGCGCTTCAGCCGTGTAGTAGACCTTGCTCATACTCCTCCTTTGGCGGCGTACTGCTGCAACGCCTGGATCAACGGGGCAAGCCTTCGCCCCTTCTCGGTCAATCGGTACTCCACGTAGGGAGGCGTGGATGGAACCACAGTGCGCTCCACGAGCTTCGCCTGCTCCAGATCGCGGAGCCGTTCCGTGAGCATGCGCGGTGAGATCCCCTCGATCGCGTCGACGAACTCGTTGAAACGCAATGCGCCGCCCAGGGCGGCGAACAGGATCGACAAAAGCCAGCGCCGTTCGAGGAGGTCCGCCGCGCGGCGGACCTCCTCTGGCACCCGCTGACACTTACGACAACGCGGCATCGAGCGCGGGCTCCAGCGCGAGATCGAGCACTTCGTCCACCGTCATCACGGGGTGGAAGCTCATCTGCTCGCGCACCTCGGCGGGAATGTCGTCGAGATCGCCGCGATTTCGCTCGGGCATCACCACGTCGGTGAGCCCGGCCGCGTGGGCGGCCAGCACCTTCTGCTTGAGGCCGCCGATCGGCAGGACGCGACCCTGCAGCGTGACCTCACCGGTCATGCCGACCGTGTGCTTCACCGGACGGCCGCTGAGCAGCGACGCCAGCGCCGTGACCATCGTGACGCCGGCACTCGGGCCGTCCTTCGGGATCGCGCCCGCGGGCACGTGGACATGGAACTCCTGCTCGTCGAAGCCGTGCTCGTCGACGCCGAGCTTGTCGGCATGTCCCCGCACGTAGGAGAGGGCGATTCGCGCCGACTCCTTCATCACGTCGCCGAGCTGCCCGGTCAGCACCAGGCCCTCCTTGCCACGCATTCCGGTGGCCTCCACGAACAGCACCTCGCCGCCCGCTCCGGTCACCGACAGGCCCGTGGCCACGCCCGGCACCGCCGTGCGCGCCGCGGACTCGTGGAACACCTTCTGGCGGCCAAGCGCGTCACGCACCGTGTCGATGTCGACGTTCACGGGCGTCTCCACCACGCCGGACGCGATCTGCGTGGCGACCTTGCGGAGCACCGTGCCCAGCTCGCGTTCGAGGTTTCGGACACCCGCCTCGCGCGTGTACTCGCTGACGATCGTGTTCAGCACGTCGTCTGAGATCGTCACCTCGTCCTCGCGCAGGCCGTTGCGGTCACGCTGGCGCGGCCACAGGTAGCCCTTGGCGATCGCCAGCTTCTCCGAGCTCGTGTAGCCGTCGAAGTGGATGACCTCCATGCGGTCCAGCAGCGGGCCGGGGATCGTGTCCGCCTGGTTGGCGGTGGCGATGAACAGGACCTGGCTCAGGTCCAGCTCCACGTCCAGGTAGTGGTCGCGGAAGCTGTGGTTCTGCGCTGGGTCGAGGACCTCGAGCAGCGCGGCGGACGGGTCGCCCCGCCAGTCGGCGCCGACCTTGTCCACCTCGTCCAGGAGGATCACGGGGTTCATCGTGCCCGCGTCACGCAGGGCTCGAACCAGCCGGCCGGGCAGCGCGCCGATGTAGGTGCGCCTGTGGCCGCGGATCTCGGCCTCGTCGCGCACGCCGCCCAGCGACATGCGTACGAACTCGCGACCCGTCGCGCGTGCGATCGACTCGCCGATCGAGGTCTTGCCCGTGCCGGGCGGCCCGATCAGCGTGAGGATCGCGCCGGAGCGCGGATCCACCTCGATACCGCGTTCCTGGCGCAGCTTGCGCACAGCCAGGTACTCGGTGATGCGGTCCTTCACGTCCTCCAGTCCGGCGTGGTCGGCATCCAGCACCTCACGCGCCCCGACCGGGTCGAGCCGCTCCTCGGAGCGCTTGCTCCACGGCAGCCCGATCATCCAGTCGAGGTAGGTGCGGATCATGCTCGCCTCGCCCGACTGCTCGCCCATCCGCTCGAGGCGGCCGAGCTCGCGGGTGGCCTGCTCATAGGCCTCCTCGGGCATTCCGGCTTCCTCGATCTTCTGGCGGTACTCGTCGACGATCGAGCCGTCGTCCTCGCCCAGCTCCTTGCGGATGGACTCCATCTGCTTGCGCAGGAAGTACTCGCGCTGCTGCTTCTCGGCGCCCTCCTGCACGTCATCGCGAATGCGCTTGCGCACCTGCATCTCGGCAAGGCGCTCACGCTGCAGGCGCAGGGCGAGCTCGAGGCGCTCGGTCACGTCGATCGTGCGCAGCAGCTCGATCTTCTGCTCATACGTGAGGTCGGGCGAGTAGCCGGCGGAGTCCGCCAGCGGGCCCGGCTCCACGATCGCGCGCAGAAATGCGGCGATGCGGCCGTCGTCGCCCCGCAGCTCGAGGATCTCCTCGACCACGGCGCGGTACTCGCGCTCGAGCTGGCGGGTCTTGCCGTCCACCGGCACGGTGTCGGGCCGCTCCTCCACCTCCACGCGCAGCGCGCCGTCGGCACCGGTGCTCGCAGCGCCGATCAGCGCCCGATGCTCCCCGGTAAGCGCGACGGCACGGCCGCCGCCGGGCAGCCGCATGCGCTCGGATATCTCGGCAACGACGCCAACCTCGAGGTACTCGTTCTCGTGATGAGGAACGAGAACCACGCGCTCGTCGTCGCCTACGTCTACCGTCATCGTGACTCCCATTCCGGGGAACACGACGGTGTCTTCCATTGGGATCAGTCTCAAAGAGGTCACGGTAAAAACTCCATATCTACTTACGAAGCATAAGTAAGGATAGCTCGGCCCTCAGAGAAATCCGGACGGAGCGGAGACCCGGCCGCGTTGGCGATTGGTGGGCGCCGAAAAGGGGTAGCTGAGCATCGGCCCCCGATGCGCGTCCTGTTCCTACAGCAGCAGCCGTGCGCTCGTGCGCGCAAATACGCAGCGGCGCTGACGGCTGTCAAACCCGACATCGAGCTCGGCTTCGCCTACCGCGGCCGCACGCTCACGGAGGCCTACGGCACCGGCGACGAGCTGTTCTCGAGCTGGTGGAAGCTGGGCAACCGGCCCGCGCGCGGCCTGCGCGAGGCTCTGAACGAGTTCGCGCCCGACATCGTCCACAGCCACAGCCTGCCCGACTCGCTCACGGTGCTGGCGAACGAGCTGACGAACGGCCGCGTGCGCGTGATCCATGACGTGCACGACCTCCAGAGCCTGCGCAAGACCCCGTACGGCGACGGCTTCCCGCCGGTCCGCGACGCCGCCGAGCTGGAGCAGCGGGCCGTGGAGGAGAGCTCGGCGCTGGTGACGGTGTCGCAGGAGCTGCTCGACGAGATCGGGGCGCGCTACGTGCTGCCGCCATTTACCTGCGTGTTCCCCAACTACGCGCTCGAGCGCGACCTCCCGAGGCAGTTGCCTGCGCACGATGCCCGCTCCGGCCGGCCCGTGCGGATGGTCTACGAGGGCACGCTGGCCACGAACCGGAGCCACTACGACCTGCGCGAGATCTTCAATGCGATCGCGGCACAGGGCATCGAGCTGGACATCTATCCCGCGCGCGAGTCGCCCACCTACCAGGCGCTGGCGCACGCCACGCCGGGCATCCGCTACCACGATCCGGTCACCCCGGACCGCCTTCTCCACCAGCTGCCGAGCTATGACTGTGGCTGGGCCGGATTCAACGACGAGCTGAGCGCGGCTCACCTCGCGACGGTGCTCCCTAACAAGCTGTACGAGTACGCGGCCAGCGGGCTGCCCTCGGTCACCCTCCCGCACCGCGCGCTCAGCCAGGTGGTGCTGAAGGAGGCGCTGGGCATCTGCATCGACGACGTCTCCGAGCTCGCCGACCGCCTCGCCGAGACCGACCTGCTGTCGCTCC
>JBKPDA010000261.1:0-5384 GCA_046727635.1 Actinomycetota bacterium
CGAGCGGCTCTCCGATGAGCTCTGCAAGCGGGGCCATCGGGTCGTAGTGATCGCGCCGTCCGACTCGCGGGACCTGATCCGCGAGGGGCGGCGCACCGTCAAGCGCATGGCCGACGATCCCGAGGCGGTGTTCGCCTGGGAGGGCTGCGCGCAGGTGCTCGCGGTGGGTCAGAGCCTGCCGTTCCCGCCGGCGCGGCGGGGACCGGCCGTGTCGCTGCCGCTCGACGTGTCCCGCACGGTGGAGGAGCTGCTCGGGCGTGCGCAGTTCGACTTCGTGCACGTGCACGAGCCGTTCGCGCCGAGCGCGGCGTCGGCGGCGCTGCGCCACTCGCGCGCGCTGAACGTGGGCACCTTCCACGCGGCCACCGAGCGCGTGCTCTCGACGCAGGTTGCCCGCCGGCTCGTGGAGCTCTTGTTCGGGCGCCTCGACGGCCGGATGGCCGCGTTCGAGACCACGCGCGACCTCGTGGCCCGCTTCTTCCCCGGCGACTACACGGTGGTGCGGCCCGGCGCCGACGTGGTGCAGCTGGCCGGTCCGCAGCCGGAGGGCGACGGCGGCGTGGAGATCGTCCTCTCCCTGGAGGAGGAGCGGGCGGCGCTGCGGCTGTTCCTGCGCGCACTGCGGCGGCTGCCGCTCGAGCTGCCGTGGCGGGCCACCGTCTGGTCGCGGCTGGCCGGACCGGAACCGGCGATCCCGCTGTCGCGCGCGCTCCGCGAGCGCGTGCGCTACGCGGGCCCGGCCGACGGCTCGGAGGCGCAGTTTCTCGCCCGGGCGCAGGTGGCGGTGGCCGGCTCGGCGGGCATCTCGCCGGCGCCGCAGCTCTTGCTGCGCGCGCTGGCCGGCGGCGCGGCGCCTGTGGCCGCTCGCCTGCCGGTGTACGAGGAGGTGCTCGGGGACGGCGAGTGGGGGCTGCTGTTCGAGCCGCGCGATGCGCTCACGCTCGCCTCACAGCTGGAGCGCCTGGTGGCCGACGCCGCGCTCCGCTCCCGCCTGCACGACGCGGCGGAGCCAGCGCGCGGCGAGCTCTCGTGGTCGCGCACCGCCGACGCCGTAGAAGAGGTCTACCGGGAGATCGCGAGCCGCCGCCACGACGCGAACGGTAAGCCGGAGCTGCGCCGGCGCCTGGCCTCGCGCGACTTCTTGCATGTGGACCTGCACATGCACACCGACCACTCGCCCGACTGCGCCACGCCGGTGGAAACACTCATCGCGAGCGCCGAGCGCGCCGGCCTGGGCGCGATTGCGGTGACCGACCACAACGAGATCTCGGGCGCGCTCGAGGCGCGCGAGATCGCCAACGGTCGCGTCAAGGTGATCGTCGGCGAGGAGGTGAAGACGGCCGGCCAGGGCGAGGTGATCGGCCTCTTCATCGAGGAGAAGATCCCGCGCGGGATGACCCTCCAGGAGACGATCGCCGAGATCCGCCGCCAGGGCGGGCTCGTGTACGTGCCCCATCCGTTCGACCGGATGCACTCCGTGCCCGACTACGAGCACCTGCTGAACGTGCTGGGGGACATCGACGCGATCGAGGTGTTCAACCCCCGCGTGGCGTTCTCGTCCTTCAACGAGGAGGCGGCCCGTTTTGCGGCCAAGTACCGGATCGTGGCCGGCGCCGGGTCGGACAGCCACGTGGCCCAGGGACTCGGCTCGGTGAAGATCAAGATGCGGGACTTCGACGGGCCGGACGAGTTCCTCGAGTCGCTGCGCGACGCCGACATCGTGCGCAAGCGCCAGAGCCTGCTGTACGTGCAGGCGCTCAAGTTCATCCAGACGAAGACGCGTCCGCCGAGCCGGAGGCGGCCCGCCCAAGACGGCAACAAGTGATGCAGTCGAGAGGACAGGGCCCCGCGCCGTCAAAGCCTGAAGGGCGAGTGCCGGCGACCGACGACGAGATCCGCGAGAAGTACCTCGAGCGAGCCATCCGCGAGCTCAACCAGCTCACTCGAGAGCTGCAGTCCTGCAACCACTGCCCGCGCGGAAATCTGATGCCGGTACTCGGGTCCGGTCACCCGCAGGCGGACGTGTTCCTCCTGAAGTACGCCCCGATGCCGTCCGAGATCGAGGAGGGCGTGGCGTTCTACGGGCGCGCCGGCAGCGCTCTCATGAAGAGCTTCAAGCGGCTCAACATCGACCCGCTGGCGGTCTACGGCACGCTGTTCGTGAAGTGCCCGGTACCCGACACCGAGATGTCGGCGCCGGAGTGCCGGGCGCGCGTGCTCGACGAGCTGGCGATCGTGCAGCCGCGGATCGTCGTTGTGATCGGCGAGCAGGCGCTCGACGAGCTGAACGACCTCGGCGTGCCGCTGGGCCGCGAGATCGAGCCCACCCTGGGCGAGATCCAGCGGCTCACACCCAGCTGCGAGGCGCTGTACGTGCCGGACATCGACGCGGCGCTGGATGAGGAAGGCGCGAAGCGCCAGTTTTGGCAGGCGTTTCGGAAGCTCGGTGAGTGGTACGCGGACTTACCGCCGTACTAGGTCACAGGTCACAGATCACAGGTGACAGGAGGTCGTTCCTGTGACCCGTGATCTGTCACCTGTGACCTGGGGCGTAAGCTTCCTCTAGCGAGGAAGGAGGCGTTTCTATGGCGAACGTACTCGTAGTCGCCAACCGCACCGCGGAGTCCCCTGAGCTGCTTGACGCTCTCCGCCGCCGAGCGGAACAGGGCGACGTGGTGTTCACCCTGCTCGTGCCGTCCACACCTCATGGAGTGGCTTGGGCCGCCGACATGCACTCCGGCGGTGACGAGGCCGAGCAGCACATGCAGGCGGCAGTGGATCGGTTCCGCTCCGAGGGCCTCCAGGTGACGGCCGGCAAGGTGGGCGATCCGGATCCGTGCGCGGCGGTTCAGGACGAGGTGAATTTCGCCGACTACGACGAGATCGTGGTGTCCACGCTGCCGGGCGGGATCTCGAAGTGGCTGAAGCTCGACCTACCTCACCGCGTGGAACGAGTCACCGGCCTGCCGGTGACCCACGTGACCGCCAGCGAGGTGAAGGTCCCAGGCTGAGTCGGTTGTGTAAGGTCGGCCCCGATGGATCTCGAGGAACACAGTCTCGACCCCGTGATTGAGCAGACCTGCGCCGAGTGCGGCGCCGTTCTCACCCGCGAGGAGATCGTGTCATCGCTCGAGGCCGGCGGGCCGTACCTCTGCTCGGTGCACGCCGCGGAGGAGGTCCCGCTCGAGGACGAGAACGAGCTGGAGTAGGCGGCTAAGCGGCCTCGGCTGAGCCGCTCAAGTAGACCTCGAGCGCCTGTACGCACGCGGGATCGAACTGATTGCCCGCGCAGCGCTGCAGCTCCTCCAGTGCCTCGTCCGGGCTGACGGTGGAGCGATACGTGCGCCTGCCCGTCATCGCGGCGAACGCCGCGGCCACGTGGAGGATGCGCGACCCGAGCGGGATCGCGTCGCCGCGCAGCCCATCGGGATAGCCCGTGCCGTCCCAGTTCTCGTGCGAGTGGCGGATCCACATCACGGCCGCGCCCAGACCCTCGACCCTTGAGACCAGCTCTGCGCCGAGGATCGGATGGCGCCTGATGTGCTCCGCCTGCTCCTCCGGCGTGAGCGAGCCGGGCTTCAGCAGGATGCGGTCGGGGATCGCGACCTTGCCCACGTCGTGCAGCATGCCCGCCAGGCGGATCAGCCCCAGCTCCTCACCGGCCCAGCCCAGCTGGCTTGCGATCACGCCGGAGTAACGGGCCACCTCGCTCGAGTGGTCCTCGGGCGGGGTCATGCGGCGGTCCACGGTGTGCGCGAGGCTGGCGGCCCAGCCGAGGTCGCGCCTCGTGAAGCCGGGCAGCATCTTCGAGCCGTGCTTGGCGGCGTACAGCTCGGCGTCGGCGCAGCGATGCAGCTCCTCGCGATCGGCTCCGTCGAGCGGGTAGGCCGCCACGCCCACCGTCACGGAGATCCGCTCGGACAGCGCCTCGCGCATGCGCGCTCCCACCTCCACGGCGTCGGGTCGGGCGGCGGCCGGGAGCAGCACGGCGAACTCGTCGCCGCCGAGACGTCCGACCTCGTCGAAGGGCCGCAGCGTGGTGCGCGCGGTGTCCACCACCCAGCGCAGCAGGTCGTCGCCGGCCGCGTGCCCCAGTGTGTCGTTCACTGCCTTGAAGTCGTCGAGGTCGAGCAGCAGCAGGCTGAGCGGCCTGCCGCTCCGCTCGCTCTCACCCAGCTCGGCGTCGAGGCGCTCCTCGAAGCCGCGCCGGTTGAGCGACTCGGTGAGGGGATCGGTACGCGACACGAGCGACAGCTCCATGCGCTGGCGGTCGTGGTTGCGCGCGTGCCAGACGCAGAGCATCGCCGTGCACCCGAGGATGGCCGCGAAGAACCACAGGTAGGTGAGGTCGGTGTCCGACACGAGCACGCCGACGCTCGTGCAGGCGCCGAGGTCGAACACCGCGATTCCTATGACGGCGGGGAGCGGGTAGGAGAGCGCGGCGAACACAAGCGGCAGGAAGTAGACGAGCGTGACCGGGCTCTTCGTGCCCTTGTCGAGCGCCTCGATGGCGCCGACGAAGGCGATGTCGAGCAGGCTCCAGCCGACGAAGAAGTGCTCGCGCCAGCGACTGCGCACGATGCGCTCGGCGTCGAGGAAGCCGGCCGCCACCGCGGTGCTCATCGCCGCGATCAGCAGCCCGAAAATGAGCGCCCTGTTCGGCCGGCTCCACGTGGTGAGCACGTAGAGCGCGGAGAAGCTGCAGACGGCAATCGTGATCCACACCGCGAAGCGCACCGTGCTCGCGCGTAGGCGCACGTCCCATAGATCGACGGATTGAACCGGCCGTTGCTGGTCCATCAGGACCGTATCGGCCGCTCTCAGGCTTTATTGAGCCTCGGATCAGGCTTTGGAGAGCAGCGCCGCGCACTCGATGTGCGGAGTCTGCGGGAACATGTCCACCGGCAGCACGCGCTCGAGGCGGTACCCGCCGTCGACGAGCTGGCGGGCGTTGGGCGCCAGCGTGGTGGGGTTGCAGGACACGTAAACGACGCGCTTTACGTCCGTCTCGAGAATGCGCCGCACCACCTTCTGCGACAGGCCCGCACGCGGCGGATCCACCACCACGACATCGGGGCTGCCCGCCTCCTCCACCAGCGGACGCAGCGCGGTGCGAACGTCGCCCGCGTAGAAGCGAGCGTTGTCGATGCCATTCAGGCGGGCGTTCTCGAGCGCGTCCGCCACCGCGCGCTCCACCACCTCGATGCCCCACACCTCGCCGGCCGCCGGCGCCAGGGCCAGCGCGATCGTGCCGATGCCGCTGAAGAGGTCGAAAACGCGCTCGCGGCCGTTCAGGTCGGCCAACTCGACCGCGGCGCCGTAGAGCCGCTCGGCCATCTCGGTGTTGGTCTGGAAGAACGCGTCCGGCGAGAGCCGGAAGCGCA
>JBKPDA010000262.1:0-11644 GCA_046727635.1 Actinomycetota bacterium
GGCAAGGAGTACGGCTCAGGCTCCTCGCGCGACTGGGCCGCCAAAGGCCCGCGCCTGCTGGGCATCCGCTTCGTGATCGCCGAGAGCTACGAGCGCATCCATCGCTCCAACCTGGTGGGCATGGGCGTGCTGCCGCTGCAATTCCGCGAGGGCCAGTCGGTGGAGTCGCTCGGCCTCACCGGCCAGGTGAGGTTCGACCTGGAGGAGCTGTGCGAGGGCGCCCTCAGCCTTCGTGTCAGCGCCAGCCCGCCCGACGGCGAGCCGATCGTGTTCGACGCGACCGTGCGGATCGACACGCCGAACGAGTGGCTTTACTACCGCCACGGCGGGATCCTCCACTACGTGCTGCGCCAGCTGCTCGCGCCGTCTGCGTGAATCTCACGGGACGACTCGGGGCGTCGAGTGATCTAAGCTCGCCACTCGCGCGAAAGGAGGACTCGATGGCAGTCGATCGGCAGACCGTCGACCTGAGCGCCTATCCAGACCTGGTGGTGGTCTACCTGGGCATGCGCGTGCGGAAGCCGCGCGGCATGCTTCGCGTGCTCGGTCTGGGGCCGCAGATCCAGAAGTCCTGGAAGGCTGAGCCCGACGGGCTCCTGCTACACGAGGACATGATCTGGTCGCTCTTCCCGCCGCACCTGGGGATGCGCCAGTACTGGCGCGACCTCGACAGCCTCGAACGCTGGACCCGCTCCGAGCCGCACAAGCTGTGGTGGAAGCAGTTCCTGAAGGACTCGGGCGGCACCGGCTTCTGGCACGAGACCTACTTCATGGGCGGCGGCATCGAGGCGATCTACGACGACATGAACCGCCCGATCGGGATGGCGCAGTTCGCCCCGACGCAGTCGGCTCGGGGCGCGCTGTTCTCGGCGCGTCGGAGGGCCGGGCGCGAGGAGCCCGTGCCCGAGCCGGTGATCGCCGAGGCCGAGTACTACCGCGACTCAGACCAGCGCTCGGCGCAGAATGTCGCGTAGAGCCTTCTGATCCGCGGCGGGCAGGTCGGTCAGCGCGGGCGGGGGGTCGGCCATGCGGCGACCCAGCTCGTCGCGCAATGCCGCGCCCTCATCGGTGAGCGCGAGCATCTTCACGCGCCGGTCGCCCGGGGCGCTGCGGCGCTCCACGAGGCCGCGCTTCTCGAGGCGGTCCACGATGCCCGTGACGTTTGACGCGTCGCAGCACAAGAGCTTCGCGATGTGGCTCATCGAGACCGCCTGCTCCACCTCGAGGCTCCGCAGGGTGAACGCCTGGGGCGGGGTGATGTCGAACTCCCCGCAAAGCTCCACGAAACGGGGCCGCGAGAAGATCATCATGAACCTCTGCATCAGGTCCCAGGCCTCGGTGGCAGGCGACGTTTTCATACTTGATGCCTTAGTCTATTCGTAGAGCAATTGGTTGACAACCTAAAACATTGAGCTAGACTGCGATCCCATGACCGCCGATAGACCAGCCAGCATCGAGGCAGACGGCCTCGTCAGGGAGTTCAAGAAGGGCCCGCGCGCCGTCGACGGAATCGACCTCTACGTGGCGCCGGGTGAGATCTACGGTTTCCTTGGGCCCAACGGGGCCGGCAAGTCCACCACCGTGCTGATGCTCACCACGCTGCTGCCGCCCACCGCCGGTAGCGCGAGGGTGGCCGGTTACGACGTGGTCGCCGAGGGGCCAGACGTGCGCCGGTCGATCGGCGCCGCTCTGCAGGAGGCCGCGCTCGACCCGTTCCTCACCGGGCGCGAGCACATGCGCCTGCAGACCGCGATGCACGGACTGCCGAGGGCCGAGCGCGTAGCGCGCGGCGACGAGCTGCTCGAGCGCGTGGGCCTGATCGAGGCGGCCGACCGCAAGGTGGGCGGCTACTCGGGCGGCATGAAGCGCAGGCTCGACCTGGCGCTGGCGCTCGTGCACAGCCCGCCCATCCTGTTCTTGGACGAGCCCACCACGGGTCTCGACATCCAGAGCCGCACCGCGCTCTGGCAGGAGGTGAGCCGGCTCGCGTCGGACGACGGAGTCACCGTCTTCCTCACCACCCAGTACCTCGAGGAGGCCGACCAGCTGGCCGACCGCGTGGGGATTATCGACCACGGCCGGCTCGTGGCGGAGGGCACGCCATCGTCGTTGAAGGCGGAGATCGGGCGTCCCACGGTGGAGGTCGTTCCACACGACCCGGCCGACCGGGAGAAGATGGAGCAGGTGCTCGAGCGCTTCGGCGAGCGCGCCGGCACCTCGACCAAGGGCGTGTCCGTGCGCCTGGGCGGTGGCGACGCCGAGCTGGCCGCGGTGGTGCGGGCGCTGGACGCGGAGAACATCGCGGTGGAGCACCTACAGCTGCACGCGCCTTCGCTCGACGACGTCTTCCTCGCGAAGACCGGCCGGTCGCTCGAGGGCGCCGGCGAGGACGAGGACGAGGAGGAAGAGGAGACGGCCGGCGAGCCTGAGGCCGTGACGGCGTGAACGCGTCGCTCGCCAGCCAGATCGGGAACGTCGCGCGCCGCTCGGCCCTCCGCACGCTGCGCCAGCCGGCGCAGATCATCCCGTCCCTGGTGTTCCCGCTGATGCTGCTGGCGATCAACTCCTCGGGGCTTCAGCGCGTCACGCACCTGCCCGGCTTCCCCACGAACTCGTTCCTCACCTTCGCGCTCGCCATCCCGTTCATGCAGGGCGCGCTCTTCTCGGTGATCAACGCGGGCACCGACCTGGCACGCGACATCGAGACCGGCTTCCTCAACCGCCTGGCGCTCACGCCACTGAAGCGCTCGGCGCTGCTCACGGGCCTGCTGGCCGGCTCGCTCATCTTGGGCATGCTGCAGGCGGCCGCGTTCCTGATCGTGGGCGCCGCGGCGGGGGCGCACTTCGCCGCGGGCGCCGGCGGTGTGCTGGTGATCATCGCCCTGTCGATGCTGATCACGGTCGGCTTCGGCGCGCTGGGGCTGTTCGTGGCCCTTCGCACGGGCTCGGGCGAGGCGGTGCAGGGCATGTTCCCCGTCTTCTTCGTGTTCCTGTTCCTGTCCTCGATGAGCCTGCCGCGCAACCTGATCCAGACCGACTGGTTCCGCGAGGTGGCCACCTACAACCCGGTCTCCTACCTGATCGAGGGCATCCGCTCGCTGCTCGTCACGGGCTGGGACGGCGAGGCGCTGGGGCTCGGGTTCGGAATCGCGGCCGCGATCGCGCTGATCGCCATGACCCTGGCCAGCATGTCGCTCAAGACGAGGCTGGTGAGGACATGAGCCGCAGTCGCGGAAGCTTCCGGAGCGTCTCGCTCGCCGTCGCCTGGCGCACGATCCACAACTTCCTCACGAACCCGGCGCTGCTCGTCCCGTCGATCATCTTCCCGCTGTTCTTCTTCGGCGCGTTCGCGGGTGGGCTCTCGACGGTGAGCCGCTTGCCGAACTTCAACTTCCCGACCGGCTACACCGCGTTCCAGTTCGTGTTCGTCCTGTTGCAGTCGGCCGCGTTCGGCGGCGTGTTCACGGGCTTCGGCATCGCCCGCGACTTCGAGTCCGGGTTCGGGCAGCGCTTCCTGCTCTCGGCGCCGCGGCGCGGGGCGATCGTCGTCGGCTACGCGATGGCGGCCCTGGTCCGGGCACTCGCCACGTGGACGTTGCTGACCACCATTGCGCTCCTAGCCGGGATGAACATCGACGGCAGCGGAGTGGACCTCTTCGGCCTCTTCGGCCTCGCGCTGATCGTGAACGTGGCCGCCTCGCTCTGGGCCAGCGGAGTGGCGCTGCGCATCCGCTCGATCCAGGGTGGGCCGGCGATGCAGATACCGGTCTTCCTGCTGCTCTTCCTGGCTCCCGTGTACGTGCCGCTGCACCTGCTCTCGGGCTGGATCCACTCGGTTGCCCGGCTGAACCCCACCACAGCGTTCCTGGACGCGGGCCGTGGCTTCATCTCGGGGAATCCGACCACGGTGGCGGCGGCGTTCGGGTTGGCGGTGGGGCTGATGCTGCTGTTCACGGTCTGGGCGCGTGGCGGGTTGCGCAGTGCTGAGTCGGGTGCCTAGTGCCTAGTGCCTGGATGCTTGGGCAGCAGCGGCGTGATCTCCTCCGCCGCCATCGGTCGCCCTAAGTGGAAGCCCTGCGCCAGCGGGCAGCCGTGGTCCACGAGGAAGCGCCACTGGTCTTCGGTCTCCACACCTTCGGCAATCGCCCGCATTCCGAGGCCGCTCGCCAGCTCGATCGCGGCTCGGGCGAGGGCGTTTGCGTTGCGGTCGTAGGGCACGCCGCGCAGCAGTAGGCGATGGAGCTTCAGCTCCTCCACGGGCAGCTCACGCAGGCGCGCGAGTGACGAGTTGCCGGCGCCGAAGTTGTCCACCGCAAGGTGCACGCCGAGGTTGCGCAGCCTCTGAAGCAGCGACGAGTCGCGGCGCGACTCCGCCATCGCCGCCGACTCGCCGATCTCCGCGGTCAGCCGGTCCGGCTCCAGCCCGGCGGCGGCCAGCTGCTCCCCGATTGAGTCGATCACGCGGCGCTGTCGCAACTGCCGGGCGGAGAGGTTGAAGTGGACGCGTGCGTCGAGCCCGCGGTCGCGCCACCAGGCCGCCTGGCTGAAGACCGTCTCGATCACCCAGTCCCCGATCGACTCGACCAGGCCGGTCTCCTCGGCCAGCTGCAGGAAGTCGGATCCGGGCACCAGTCCTCGGCGCGGGTCCTCCCAGCGCACGAGCGCCTCGACCGCCGCCACGGAGCCCTCGGGCACGGAGACGATCGGCTGGTAGTACACGGTCAGCTCGCCGTCGGTCAGCGCCTCGCGCAGGCGCGTCGTGGCCGAGATCAGCTCGCCGGCGCCGTCCAGGCCGAGCCCGGGCCGGTGGAGCGCCACACGATTGCGGCCGGCGGCCTTGGCCTGGTACATGGTCGCGTCGGCGGTGCGCAGCAGGGCGGCGGCGCTGCGGCCATCGTGCGGGAAGACGGCCACGCCCACGCTCGCGCCGATCTCGAACTCGGTGCCGCCGATCTGGAAGGGCTCGGACAGCGCCTCGAGGAGCTTCTGCGCCACCGACTCGGCCACCTCCACGGTGGTGCCGCCCTCGATGTCGGTGAGCAACAGCAGCAGCTCGTCGCCGCCGTGGCGGGCGAGGAGGTCGGACGCGCGGGTGATCGACGTGAGGCGCTCGGCCACGAGCTGCAGCAGCCGGTCGCCGGCGGCGTGGCCAAGGCTGTCGTTTACGATCTTGAAGTTGTCGAGGTCGAGGAAGAGCAGCGCCAGCTCGCGCCCGTCGCGCTCCGCACGCGCCAGTGCCACCTCCAGGTGCTCCTCGAGCAGGGCGCGGTTGGGCAGGCCCGTGAGCTGATCGTGGTAGGCGAGGTGGGCGATGGCCTGCTCGCTGCGGACGCGCTCGGTCACGTCGTTGCCGGAGCAGAGCAGGCCGGTGGGCACGCCACCCGGCCCCTTGAGCACGGCGGTCCGCCACTCGATGGTCCGCACCTCGCCCTCCTTCGTGAGCAGTGGCCCCTCCGCGCTCTCGGCGGCGAGATCTCGCGGGTTCACTCCTTCGAGCATGCTGCCGAGCAGGCGCTTTGCGTCCGGGCGGGCGTCGGGCGGTACCACGCTTCGGATCCATTCGGCCCCCATCAGCTCGCCCTTCGAGTAGCCGAGCAGCTCGAGGCCGGCGCGATTGATCATCGTCACCCGCAGCTCCTGGTCGAGCGCGACGATGACCGAGCCGGCCATATTGAGGTAACGCTCCGCGCGGTCCCTCGCCTCGCGCAGGTCGCGCTCGGCGTCGCGCCGCTCGGTCACGTCGATGAGAGAGCAGACCACTCCCCCGCCTCGGGGCAGCGGCTGAAGGCTCATCTCGAGCCACACGCTCTTCCCCTGGCGCAGGAACCACATGAGGATGCGCCGCTCGGCCCGGCCAGTGCGCAGGACCCGGGCGATTGGATTGTTGGCCGCGGTGATCGGGGTGCCGTCGGCGTCGAGGAGCACCTCGGACTCGGGCAGCGGAAGGCGGCGGCCGAGCACGCCGGCCCGGTCCGCACCAATGAGGCGCGCGGCCGAGCCGTTGCAGCGTGTGACCACGCCCTCGGCATCCATCACCAGCACGCCGGCCTCGAGCGCGTCCACCACTTGCGCGGCCCGCTGCTCGCTGTCGAGCAGCGCGCGATGCCGGCGCCAGTGATCCAGGTAGTGGGCGAGCTGGCCGGCTACGAGCTCCAGCGCCGCCACGAGCTCGGGTTCCGGATCCTCGCGCCTCTCGGAAGCGAACGCGAGCAGCCCCTCGGTGCGTTCGGCGCGGGTCACCGGCATGGCGAAGAGACCTTGCAGGCCGGCCTGGTGCGCCAGGTCGGGCGCCACGACGGCGTCGACGCTCGGCATCCAGGCCGGTGCACCGGCCACCCAGACCCGGCCGAGCGGGCCCTCGCCCGGAGCGACCGGGATCCGCTGGAGCTGGCGGATCACCCGCTCGAGCCCCGGCTCCGGCCGGTGCCAGGTGGCGCCGCAGCGCATTCGGGCCGCGCCCGCCACCGGGCGCCAGAGCGCGCCGAGGCTCCAGTCGAGCGTCTCGCAGACCGTCTCGATCAGACGGGGCAGGAGCGTCTCGGGAGGATCCGGCTCGGCCAGCAGGGGCGAAATCGTGCGCTGTGCCTCGAGAAGGCTGGACCGTCCCACCTCGATCCCTCCCATCTCCAAACCGTAGTCACCGCGGCATACCCCCGTTGAGGGATCCTGACCCATTTCGCCGCGGATTTGGCGCATAGGTACACGTGTTTGCCCATTCGGTAGCGTTCCTGCCGGAAGGAGGCGACGAAATGCCGGACAACCTCTCGCGCCTGATCCTCGGCGAGCACCTTGTAGAGGGTGAGCTCGAGCCCGGCTCGCCGATCGCACTGCGCGTGGACCAGACGCTCCTGCAGGACGCCACCGGCACGATGGCCTGCATGCAGTTCGAGCAGCTCGGCGTGCCTCGGGTGCAGGTGGAGCGCGCGGTGCAGTACGTGGATCACAACGTGATCCAGCTCGACTTCAAGAACCCGGACGACCACCGCATGCTGCAGGCGCTGGCGCGCAAGTACGGCCTCCATTACTCGCGGCCCGGAAACGGCATCTGCCACTACGTGCACATCGAGCGCTTCGCCAAGCCGGGCCAGATCCTCGTGGGCGCGGACTCGCACACCACCACGAGCGGCGCGCTCGGGATGATCGCGATCGGCGCCGGCGGCCTCGACGTGGCCGTGGCAATGGGCGGCTACCCCTACGAGATCGCCTGCCCGGAGATCGTCGAGGTCCATCTCGAGAACACGCTGAGCCGCCCGTGGGTGCAGGCGAAGGACATCATCCTCGAGCTCTTGCGCCGGCTCAGCGCCAGCGGTGGCAAGAACAAGATCTTCGAGTTCACGGGGGAGGGGACCGCGGACCTGTCGATCCCCGAGCGCGGCACGATCGCGAACATGATCGCCGAGCTGGGCGCCACCTCTGCGGTCTTCCCGCCGGACGACGAGACGCGCGACTGGCTGCGCCGGCAGCAGCGGGAGGACGACTTCGTGGACGTCGGACCGGATCCCGGCGCCGAGTACGACGAGCGGATCGCGATCGACCTGGCGGAGCTCGGCCCGCTTGTGGCGAAGCCGCAGAACCCGGACAACGTGGTGCCGGTGGAGGAGGTGGCGGGCACCGAGCTGGCCCAGGTATGCATCGGCTCGTCGGTGAACTCGGGCTACTTCGACCTCGCCCTGCCGGGCGCCTTGCTGGCCGACCGCGGCGGGCAGATCGTGCACCCGTCGCTGGCCGCCACCGCCACGCCGGGCTCGCGCCAGATCCTCACGGCCATTGCCGAATCGGGCGTGTACCGCCAGCTGGTGGAGGGCGGCGTGCGCATGCTCGAGCCGGTCTGCGGGCCATGCGTGGGGATGGGCCAGGCACCGCCGTCGAACGCCAACTCGCTGCGCACGTTCAATCGCAACTTCCCGGGCCGCTCGGGCACGCCGGAGGACAGCGTGTACCTGTGCTCGCCCGCAGTCGCGGCCGTGTCGATGCTCGAGGGCAAGATCGCCGACCCGCGGGAGTACGGCGATGCGCCGGCGCTGCTCGACGCTCCCGAGCTGAAGCCCTACGTGGACGACGTGCACATCTTCGCCCCGGCGCCCGAGGACGAGGCGGAGTCGATCCAGATCCCGCGCGGGCCGAACATCAAGACGCCGCCGGAGCACAAGCCGCTCGAGGACTCGATCGAGGCGCGCATCGCGACAGTGCAGCCCGACAACATCTCGACGGGCGATCTCGCGCCTGACGGCGTGATCGTGATGAGCTACCGCTCGAACATCCCCGCCATCGCCGAGTTCACGTTCCAGCACCGCGATCCCGAGTTCCGCAAGCGGATGAAGGAGTGGGGCTCCGGCTTCATCGTCGGCGGCCACAACTACGGTCAGGGCTCGTCGCGCGAGCACGCCGCCCTCGCGCCGCTGCAGCTCGGCGTGAAGGGCGTGTTCGCCAAGTCGTTCGCCCGCATCCACCGGCGCAACCTCGTGGCCCAGGGCATCCTCGCGCTCACGTTCATCGACGAGTCCGACTACGACCGGGCGAGGGTGGGGGACACCTGGTCGCTGCCGCAGATCAAGGAGGAGCTGGAGGACGGTGCCGAGGAGATCGCGGTGCGGATCGAGGAGTCCGGCGACCAGTTCAAGGTCACCCACGACTTCGCTCCGAAGGAGCGCGACATCCTCGTCTCGGGCGGGCTCCTGCACTACCTCCAGGAGCACGGAAAGCAGGTGGCGTAGCCGTGTTGGAGACTAATGGCGGTCACACCGCGCTCTAACCGAACTTAACGCGGCCGTCGCCACGATGGCTGCGTGGCGTCGTCGCTCCCAGAGCTCTCCTCCGACGAACCCGAAGTTCTCCCACGTCCGCGCAGGGCGACGCTGGTCGACGCAAGTCGATTCGCCGGACGCTCGGGCACGTTGGAGGAGAAGTTGCCTGGCCTGTCGATAGTCCTCCCCTGCTTCAACGAGGCGGACAACCTCCCCGACATGGTCTGCGACGCGCTAGTTGCGGCGGCACGCGTGAGCACGGCCTACGAGGTTGTGATCGTGGACGACGGCTCCACCGATGGGACCGGTGAGGTCGGCGCCACGCTCGCGGAGGGCTATCGGCAGGTGCGCCTGGTGATGCACCTGACGAATCGCGGCTACGGGGCGGCGGTGCGCACCGGCATCTCCGCCGCTCGGATGCCGTACATCCTGCTCACGGACGCGGACCTCCAGTTCGATCTGGCAGAGCTGGAGAGCTTCGTCCCCCAGTTGGAGGAGGCGGACGTGGTGGTCGGCTATCGCTTGCGCCGCAACGATCCCCCAGCTCGCCGCGCGGCGGCCGCTGGCTGGAACTGGCTCGTTCGCCTCCTCTACGGACTGCCCTTCCGCGACGTGGACTGCGCGTTCAAGTTGTTCCCGCGCGAGCTGCTGCAGGACCTCCACCTGAGCTCCAGCGGCGCCCTGTTCAGCACCGAGCTGCTGGTGCGGGCGAGGGAGGCGGGTGCCACGGTGGCGGAGGTGGGCGTGCATCACTACCCGCGCATGTCGGGCAAGCCCACGGGCGGAAACCCGCGCGTGGTGGTGCGAGCCTTCCATGAGCTCGCGCAGCTCCACCCGTCTCTGCACCGCGCGGCGAGGGCGAGCGGCTCCTGATGGAGCTGGCTACCGCGCGCTCGGCGCGCGGCAGCCGAAGGTGGGCTGTCGCGGTTCCATCGGTGCTCGTGCGCGCCTTGCGCTCGCCGCTCTGGGGCGCGGGGGCCGTGGCGCTCCTGGCGGCGCACTTCCGCCTCGGCGGCCTCGCCCACGCTCAGGAGAACTACTTCTACGACGCGGCCGTTCGAAGCATGGGCCAGTCATGGCACAACTTCTTCTTCGGGGCCTTCGACCCGTCGGCCACGCTGTCGGTGGACAAGCCGCCGCTCGACCTGTGGCTCCAGGTGGCGAGCGTGAAGCTGTTCGGCTACAGCGTGCGCTCCCTGATCCTGCCGGCGGCGTTGGCGGGGACCCTGGCCGCGCCTCTGCTCTACGACGCCGTACGGCGCCTGTTCGGCGTGATCCCGGGGCTCTGCGCCGGCGTGGCGCTCGCCGTTCTGCCCGTGTCGGTGGTCACCGCTCGCAGCGACGGGATGGACGCCTTGATGATGTTGCTGGCCGTGCTCGCGTTCTGGCTCGTGGTGATCGCCATCCAGCGCGGCCGGGCGCGCTACCTCTACCTGGCCGCGGTGGCGATGGGGCTGGCGTTCAACGTGAAGCTGTTCGAGGCGCTGGTGCCGCTGCCCGCGCTGCTGCTTCTCTACGTGCTGGCGATGCGGCTGCCGTTGCGGCGGCGGCTCGAGCACGTGATCGCCGCATGCGCGCTGGTGGCGGTGGTGGGGCTCTCGTGGGCGATCGCCGTCTCGCTTGCGCCCGCCCACTCGCGCCCGTATCCGATCGGCTCGACCGACGGCAGCGTGTGGAACGAGATCTTCGTCTACAACGGGCTGCACCGGCTGAGCCCGCCGGCCGGGCCCGTGGCGCACCACGCGCACACCGGCGCCTCGGCCGGGCACCTGCGCCTCCTGACCGGTGCGTCGGGCGCCTGGTTCGGCCCCGAGCTCGTGGCGGCCGCGGTGCTCGCCCTGCTTGCGGTGCTGGCCGCGGGCCGCTTCTGGCGCGCGTCGCCACTCATCCGCTCGGCCGCGATCGCGATCGGTGTATGGCTCGTGATCGGCACCGGACTCTTCAACCACATGACAAAGCTGCGCGTTCGCTACCTCGACGCCTACACACCGGCCGTCGCGGTGGCGCTCGGAGCGGGTGTTGGCCTCCTTGCCGCCCGCTCGGCACGAGGGCGGGTCGCGGCCGCCCCGGCGCTCGCGGTTGGGCTCGTGGCCTCACCGCTGGCGCTGCACCGTCTCAGCACGCCGCCGGCGCCGGGCCCAGGCCCACTCGCCATCGCCGCGGGCGCCGCGGCGGTTGCGCTCGCCCTCGCCGCCGCTCTCTCGGTCAGGTTCATACCGCGGGCCGGCCGGCTGGCGGCGGCGGTCGCGCTGCCGGTGGCGGCGCTGGCGCTCGTCTCGCTGCTCGCCCAACCCGCCAGCACGTCCGCGCGGCTGGTGCGCCAGCACGTGAACGACGACAGCAGCAGGTCGCCGCTGCCGGCGCCCAAGGAGGTGGCCCTCGAGCGCTTCCTCCACGCCAATCGCGGCGGCACGTACTACGAGGTGGGCGCCGCGGCCCCCGCGAAGGCGGAGACGCTGATCGCGCATGACGGCCAACCCGTGCTCGTACTGACGAGCTACAAGGGGCGCCCGACGGTGACGGCCGATCAGCTCCGCGCGCAGGTGCTCGCGGGCCGCGTGCGCTGGTTCCTGATGGACCACCGCTGCTCGGCGTCCACGCCAGCGGGCTGCGCGAGCCCGGTGCGCTGGATCGAGGCGCACGGCCGCGACGTGACGCTGGCCGCGGGCATACCCGGCCACGGTGTGCTGTTCGAGGTCACGCCGCAGACGATCAGGGAGATAGCGAGCGCCCGCGGAAGAACGACCACACCACAGACGCTGCGGAGATCGGCGCGGTCCACGCGGCGTCGGACGGCGACGCACCCGGCCAGGCATGTCCGCCGCCGTAGATCTTGAGGTGCTCGACCTGCGTACCGTCGGCACACGAAGACCAGAGGTACTCCTCGGTGGCCGGGCCGA
>JBKPDA010000263.1:0-7684 GCA_046727635.1 Actinomycetota bacterium
GCGTGGAGCTGCCCACGCAGGAGCAGGTCGACGCGTTCCTGCCTCCCTATGAGCCGCGCCAGGTGCTCGACCCGGATGACCCGGTCACGATCGGCGCGATGGTGGGCCCCGAGGCGTTCACGGAGGTCAAGTACCTCGCGCACGCGAAGCAGATGCAGGCGCTCGACCTGATCCCGGAGGTGGCCGGCGAGTTCACCCAGGCGTTCGGCCGCGAGTCGGGCGGGCTCTTGCGCGGCTACCGGATCGAGGACGCGGAGACCGTGGTGGTGGCGCTCGGCTCGGTGCTCGGCACCATCGAGGACACGATCGACGAGCTCCGCAACGAGGGCGAGAGCATCGGCGCGCTCAGCATCAAGACCTTCCGTCCCTGGCCGCTCGACGAGGTGCGCGAGGCGCTCGCCGGGGCGAGGCGCGTTGTCGTGCTCGAGAAGGCGCTGGCCGTGGGGATCGGCGGCATCGTGTCGCTCAACGTCCGCATCGCGACCCAGGGCCTGCCCGCGCATGTGTCCACCGTCATCGCCGGGCTGGGCGGGCGGCCGATCACGAAGGCGTCGCTGCGCGGTCTGCTCGCCGACGCGACAGAGGACGCCCTGCCGCTCGTCACCTTCCTCGACCTCGACCGCGAGCTCGTGCAGCGCGAGCTCGACCGCACGCGCGAGAAGCGGCGCTCCGGCCCGCACGCGGAGAACATGCTGCGCGACCTCGGCTCGGTCGCATCGGGACCGGTGTGAGATGGGCTACACGCCGCTCAAGTACTACCAAGCCGGCTCCTTCGTGGTGGGCAATCGCCTGCTCGATCCCGAGGCCCGCTCGGTGCAGGCGGACCCGGAGCGCTCGAACACGCTCACCTCGGGCCACCGCGCCTGCCAGGGCTGCGGCGAGGCGCTCGGCGCCCGCTACGCGCTCGACTCCGCCATGCGCGCCACCCGCGGCCGGCTGATCGCCGCGAACGCCACGGGCTGCTTGGAGGTGTTCTCCACTCCATATCCCGAGAGCTCCTGGCAGATGCCGTGGCTCCACTCGCTGTTCGGCAACGCGCCGGCGGTGGCCACTGGCATCGCGGCGGCGCTCAAGGTGAAGGGCCGCGACGACGTGCGGGTGGTGGGCCAGGGCGGCGACGGTGGGACGGTCGACATCGGCTTCGGCTGCCTGTCAGGCATGTTCGAGCGAAACGACGACGTTCTCTTCATCTGCTACGACAACGAGGCCTACATGAACACCGGCGTGCAGCGCTCCGGCGCAACGCCGCCGGCGGCGCGCACCGCCACCACGCCGGCGGTGGGCGACGAGCCGGGCAACGTGTTCGGGCAGGGCAAGAGCGCGCCGCTGATTGCGATGGCGCACGAGATCCCCTATGTGGCCACCGCCACCGTGGCGGATCTGCGCGACCTCGAGTACAAGGTCGAGCGCGCCATGGAGTTCCACGGCGCGCGCTACGTCCACATCCTCGTCACCTGCCCGCTGGGCTGGGGCAGCGCATCGCGCGACTCGATCAAGGTCGCCCGGCTCGCCCAGGAGACCGGGATCTTCCCGGTGTTCGAGGCCGAGGCGGGCGACGTCACGGGCGTGTCGAAGATCCGCCGGCGCGTGCCCGTGGAGGAGTACCTGAAGCTCCAGCGCCGCTACGCGCACCTGTTCAAGCCAGAGCTGCGCAGCGACGTGATCGCCCGCATCCAGGCGCGCGCCGACCGCAACATCGAGCGCTTCGGCCTCGTCGAGGAGGGCTGATGGAGAAGCCGTTCGCGATCACCCTCGACGTGGGCTCGAGCCTCGCCAACAAGACGGGCAGCTGGCGCACCGAGCGGCCTGTCTATGTCGAGCGGCAGGCGCCCTGCGGGCATGCCTGCCCCGCCGGCGAGAACGTGCAGCGCTGGCTCTACCACGCCGAGGAGGGCGCATACGAGCAAGCCTGGCGCCAGATCATGGAGGACAACCCGCTGCCCGCCGTGATGGGGCGTGTCTGCTACCACCCGTGCGAGACCGCCTGCAACCGCGGCCAGCTCGACGAGGCCGTCGGCATCAACTCGATCGAGCAGTTCCTCGGCGACCAGGCGATCGAGCACGGCTGGACCGTGGAGCCGCCCATCGAGGGCTCGGGCAAGCGAGTGCTCGTTGTGGGAGCCGGGCCGTCCGGCCTGTCGGCCGCCTACCACCTCACGCGGCTCGGGCACAGCGTCACAGTCCGGGACGCGGGGCCGCTGGCCGGCGGGATGATGCGCTTCGGCATCCCCAAGTACCGGCTCCCGCGGGACGTGCTCGACGCCGAGATCGGGCGCATTCGCGACATGGGTGTCGACCTCCAGCTGAACTGCAAGGTCACGAACGCGGCAGAGGCGATGCAGGACGGCGCCTTCGACGCCGTGTTCCTCGCCGTGGGCGCCCAGATCGGAAAGCGCGCCTACATCCCTGCCGGAAGCGCCGCGAAGATGCTCGACGCCGTCTCCATGCTGCGAAGCATGGAGGGCGAGGACAAGCCGCTGCTCGGGCGCCGCGTCGTGGTTTACGGCGGCGGCAACACGGCTATCGACGCCGCACGGACCGCCAAGCGGCTGGGCGCCGAGGACGCGATCATCGTCTACCGCCGCACGCGCGACCGCATGCCCGCCCACGACTTCGAGCTGGAGGAGGCGCTCGACGAAGGCGTGGCGATGAAGTGGCTCTCCACCATCAAGCACGCCGACGCCGACAGGCTCGTAATCGAGCGGATGGAGCTGGACGAAACCGGCTTCCCGCAGCCCACCGGCGAGCTCGAGGAGCTCGAGGCGGACTCGCTCGTACTGGCGCTCGGCCAGGAGACCGACCTCTCGCTCGTCGAAGGCGTCCCGGGCATTGAGATCGACGACGGCGTCGTGAAGGTGGGGCCGAACATGATGACCGGCCGCACCGGGATCTTCGCCGGCGGCGACATGGTGCCCGCGGAGCGCACGGTGACCGTAGCCGTGGGGCACGGCAAGCTCGCCGCACGCCACATTGACGCCTGGCTGCGAGGCGACGTGCACCGCGAGCCCGAGCTGCCGCTCGCCGGCTTCGACTCGTTGAACACCTGGTACTACGCCGACGCACCGCACAAGATCCGCCACCACCTCGACATCGTGCGGCGCCGGTCGACGTTCGATGAGGTCGTGGTCGGGCTCGATGAGCGGAACGCGCTCTTCGAGGCTCGCCGCTGCCTGTCCTGCGGAAGCTGCTTCGCCTGCGACAACTGCTACGGCGTCTGTCCCGACAACGCGGTGATCAAGCTCGAGCCGGGTGGGTCCTACCAGTACGAGATCGACTACGACTACTGCAAGGGCTGCGGGATCTGCGCCGAGGAGTGTCCGTGCGGCGCGATCGAGATGGAGCCGGAGCAGATCTGAGGCCGGGCGATGAGCGTGCTCCACGTGCCGATCGCGCCGCTCGTCCCGGGCCGCTTTCGTGACGTGATCAGCGAGCAGCAGGCCGCGGACTTCGACCAGGCGATCGAGCACGCTGCCGACTCTCTCGCGGGTCGCGTGATCTGGAACATCAACTCCACCGCGAGCGGCGGCGGTGTGGCGGAGATGCTGCGGTCGTTGATCGCCTATGCGCGCGGCGCGGGCGTGGACGCGCGCTGGCTCGTGATCGGTGGGACCCCGGCCTTCTTCCGGGTCACCAAGCGCATCCACAACCGGCTGCACGGGATGCCAGGCGACGGCGGACGCCTTGGCGCCCGCGAGCGAGCGATCTACGAGGCGGTGGCCGCGACTGCCGCGGACGTGCTCGCGGCGCTCATCCGCCCCGGCGACCTCGTGCTCCTGCATGACCCGCAAACCGCCGGGCTGATCGGCCCGCTGCGCCGCACCGGTGCGCGTCTGATCTGGCGCTGCCACGTTGGCCTGGACACGCCGAACCGCCTCGCCAGGTCCGGCTGGCGCTTCCTGCGCCCGTACGTGACCGAAGCTGACGCGTACGTCTTCAGTCGTGAGGGATTTGCCTGGGAGGACCTGGACCCGGAAAGGCTCGCGATCGTCCCGCCGTCGATCGACGCCTTCTCGCCGAAGAACCAGCCGATGGCCGAGTCGGCGGTGACGGCGATCCTCCACGCGACAGGAGTGACGCGCTACGCCGGCAGCGGGGCGCCGGTCTTCACGCGCCACGACGGAACGCCGGGGCGCGTGGATCGACGCGCGGAGGTCATCGAGGCGGCGCCGCTGACCGCGGGCCTTCAGCTGGTGACGCAGGTGTCGCGCTGGGATTGGCTCAAGGACCCGCTCGGCGTGATGGACGCGTTTGTCGCGCACGTCGCACCGCGCACCGAGGCCCACCTGCTGCTCGGTGGACCCGATGTCTCGGCCGTGGCGGACGACCCCGAGGGGGCGGAGGTGCTTCGACAGGTCGTGGCACGCTGGCGCCGCCTCGCTCCCGAGGTCGGGGAGCGGGTGCACCTCGTCGTCCTGCCCATGGAGGACGCGGACGAGAACGCTGCGATCGTCAATGCACTCCAGCGCCGGTCGACCGTGCTGGTCCAGAAGAGCCTCGCCGAGGGCTTCGGCCTCACGGTGGCCGAAGGGATGTGGAAGGGACGCCCGGTGGTGGCGTCCAACGTCGGGGGCATCCAGGATCAGATCGTGGACGGGGAGTCAGGCTTCCTGGTGGAGCCGCACGACCTGGAGCGCTTCGGAGACCGGATTACGGCGCTGCTCGAGGATCGGGCCCTGGCCGCGCGGGTCGGCGCCGCCGCGCAAGACCGCGTGCGGGACTCCTTCCTCGGTCCGCGGCACCTCATGCAGTACCTGGAGCTTTTCGACCGGCTCACCGCAACGGACGCACGCCACACACTGAGAGCGGAGGAGATCCATGTTTGACACCGTCGTGTGGGCGACGGACGGCTCGCTCTCCGCGGATCGGGCGCTGCCGTACGCGAAGCAGCTCGCAACGGGCAACGGCGCTGCCCTGTTGGTCGTGCACTGCAAGGAACTCCTCGTGGGCGGACGTGGGTCGTCGCGCCCCGTGCACGCCGACGAGCAGAGGCTCGAGTCGAAGATCGAGCGGCAAGTGGCCGACCTGAGCGACGAGGGGCTGAACGTGAGATACGCGACCGCGTCCGCCGGCGCAGGAAGCGCGGCGAATGCGATCGCCGAGGTGGCGGACCGAGAGCATGCGGACGTGATCGTCGTGGGCACCCGCGGGCAAACGGCGGTCGGCGGGCTGATGCTGGGCGGCGTCACGCAACGCCTGCTGCACCTCGGCGTCTGTCCCGTGCTCGCGATTCCCGCCGAGCCGGATGACAGCGGTTAGGCAGGAGCTGGGCTCGCGGCCGCTGGCCGGACGCCCGCCGACTCGTCGACGCTTCCGCACAGCGCTTGTGGAGTACCGCGCCCGGGCGCTGGCGACGATCGCCGTCGTAGCCATAGCCACCGGCGGGATCCTCCACCTCGCAGGCGCCGATGAGGCCGGCCAGACCGTCTGGCGGGCCGCGGTGGCGCTGCTGGCCGCAGAGCTGAGCTTCGAGGTCGGTCGCACGGTGATCGTGGATCGCCATCTCGGAGTCGACACGATCGCGCTGGTGGCGATGGTGGGTGCGCTGGCCCTCGGAGAGGAGCTGGTGGGCGCCGTGATCGGGCTGATGTTCACCGGCGGGGCAGCCCTCGAGGCGGCGGCCTCCCGCCGGGCACGGCGTGAGCTGACGGCGCTGGTCCAGCGCGCGCCGACCATCGCGCACGTGCGGGTCGGCGCGGGGCTGCGCGAGGTGCCCGTGGACCGGATCCAGGTCGGGGATCTCGTGGTGGTCCGCTCCGGAGAGGTGATACCGGTCGACGGAACGCTGGTCAGCGAGGAGGCGGTGGTGGACACGAGCACGCTCACAGGCGAGCCGCTTCCCGCCGCGGTCCGCTCCGGTATGCCCGTCTTGAGCGGCACCTCGAATGCGGGAGCGCCGTTCGAGGTGCGCGCCGATCGCCCGGCCGCCGAGAGCGCCTACTCCGGGCTCGTGCGGCTGGTGGAGCAGGCGCAGAGCCGGCGGGCTCCACTGGTGCGAATGGCGGACCGCTACGCGGGCTTCTTCCTGCCGGCGACGCTGGTCATCGCGGGCGCCGCCTGGGCGGTCAGCGGCGATCCGGTGCGTGCCCTGGCGGTGGTGGTCGTGGCCACCCCCTGCCCGCTCATCCTCGCGGCGCCGATCGCGCTGGTGTCGGGCCTCTCGCGCGCCGCTCGCGCCGGGGTGATCGTCAAGGGAGCCCCGGGGATAGAGACGCTCGGCGAGGCGCGCACGGTGCTGTTCGACAAGACCGGCACCTTGACGGTGGGCACGCCGGACGTGCGCGAGATCCTGACCACGGCCGACGTACAGCCGGACGAACTGCTCCGCCTGGCGGCGTCCGTGGACAGCCTGTCCGCCCACGTTCTCGGGGAGGCGCTTGTCCACGCGGCGGAGGAGGCGGAGCTGAACCTGAGCATCCCGTCCGAGGTGGTCGAGGACCCCGGCCAAGGCATCGCGGGAACAGTCGATGGGCGGCGCGTTGCGGTTGGCAGTCGCTCCTTTCTTCGCGCGAGCGGCTACACGGCCGACGGGGTCGCGGCGCCGACCCTTCTCGCCGGGCGCGGCTCGGGCGAGGCACGCGTGATGGTCGGGATCGACGGCCGAGTGGCGGGCGTGATCGTGATGGCCGACGAGTTGCGCCCCGACGCTGCGCGGATCGTCGAGCGCCTCCGTTCGGAGGGTGTGCGCCACGTGGCCATGGTCTCTGGGGACCGGCGCTCGGTGGCCGAGCGGGTGGGCCGCGAGCTCGGCGTCGACCGCGTGTACGCCGAGCAGTCGCCCGAGGACAAGCTCGAGGTGCTGCGCCGGCTAGGTGAGGACCCGAAGCTGCGTCCGGTGGTGATGGTCGGCGATGGCGTGAACGACGCCCCCGCCCTGGCGAGCGCCGACCTCGGCATCGCCATGGGCGTGGCTGGAGCAACGGTCTCGTCGGAGACCGCTGATGCCGTGATCACGGTCGACCGCATCGACCGCGTAGCCGACGCGATTCACACCGGCCGCCGCTCGCTCGGTATCGCGCGCCAGAGCGTGCTGGCCGGGATGAGCCTGAGCATCGTCGCGATGGGCGTGGCCGCCGCCGGTTACCTCGCACCGGTGGCCGGCGCGCTGCTCCAGGAGGGCATCGACCTGGCGGTGATCCTGAACGCGCTGCGGGCGCTGCGAGGCTGACCGCCCTACTCGTAGTTCAGCGCCTCGACCGGCTTGAGGCGTGCGCCCTGCGGGCGGGCAGGATGGACGCCAGCGCGCCGAGCAGCACAGACGCGAGGATGATCACGATCGTCGATGTGACCGGGAAGCGGAAGCTGATGCACGGCAGCAGGTCGCGTGACACGCCGATCCTCTCACCCATCGCCCTCCCTGCCCGCCGCCGTCGCGCATCCCCGTCTCCGGGATACGCGTTTCCGCAGCCGCTGACAAGGGTCACGATCGTCATCTGACAAGACCCGCCTGATTCCTCCCGGCTTGACGTATACCGATATCGGAATATGATTGCGTCATGGCACGAGCAGCGACGACGTCGGACGTCTTCAACGCGATCGCCGAGCAGCAGCGCCGGGAGATCCTGGTGCTGCTGCGGGCGGGTGAGCGGCCGGTGACCGAGTTGGCCCAGGAGCTGGGGATGACCCAGCCGGGGGCGTCCAAACACCTGCGGGTGCTCCGGGAGGTCGGACTGGTGCGGGACCGCAA